>CAZFHF010000072.1:0-11355 GCA_964518655.1 uncultured Bacteroidales bacterium
CCTGTCACGAGTGAGATCGTCGAGTAGACCACAAACTGAAACGGATGTCCCTTGGTCAATACCATGTATATCTCCAGGGGAAGAAACAGAGATCGCAAAATGTAAATCACACTAATGATAATAAGCACTTTGCGTAAAAGAGGTAAAGGCTTAATTAGTCCAGCACCTGAAAATGCGTATATTGCCCAGATGGCGAAAATCAGGGCTAAAACAAGTGTTGCTATGGCAAGACCTGAACCTTGCCCGGCCGTTGGAGCCAAAGCAGATTCTTGACTCATGTTAATGAGCCTGTAAAAAAGTTCCGGTTTTATGGTTAAAATAAAATGGAGGAGGGATATTAGTGCACTCATCACCCCGCCTACTACCAGAAAATATCTTTGTTTAACTATCAAGGATATTATTAAAAGTATTATTATTAAGTTATTCTATTCAAAGGAAAACCACAGCCTTGAATCAATGTCCGTCCAATCCGTTGGTAACTTGCACTATTAGGCGTTAGCTTCTTCATAAATTTATAGTCCCGATTTATCGGGGCGAAGCGACAAAAGTCCGCTTTAACGGAATGGTACAGAACGATCCCCGCATATGAATAGTGGTGGGTTGCGTGCTGTTTCACTGTCAAGGTACAAGTCAGTTGGAGCGGATTACAGAAGCCCAAACTCCTGAAAGCCCCACCATTATTTATATGCGGTATTATGGGCTGGCATTATTTCTTCTTTTTTACATTTCTCTCTTTTGCGTCCATAAAAATAGTCATTCCCAAAACTTTATCATTTTTATTCTTATTAAAAGAAGTTTGAGCATTATTATCCCTATCAAAAAAATCTTTTTCTGATTCTGGAAATAGTTCGGTTTTAAATCCACTTTTTTCTTCTTGAAGTAACAAATGATCACCTTTTGAAGATATTATTAATTTATGTTTTTCTCTATTTTCATCAACGTAGCTATATCGACCAACATATTGTTCAAGCAAGGATTGATCTATCTTAATAAATGGTCTTTCTATTGTAGTACTATCAATTGGTAAAATGTAATCACAAATATTGTCTTGATTATCAATTTCTCTTTCCAGTGTAAAGCATTCATTACACAAAATACTTTTTATAAAGCAACCCGTTTTTGCAGCAATATAATATTTTGACATGTCTTCAGCATGTCCTGCTCCAATTCTAGTGTGTAGTTGATAACATCCATTATTGTTTTTAAAGTATTCTGCTAACTCAATACATTTGTTATAAGTATTATCTTGTGATCCATAAAACATAATTATCGGAATTTTTCTAATTTCAAGATTAGAAATAGATGACTTAATTGACTCAACACCCCACATATTAATTACTCCTCTAATTGTATATTCCTTTTTATTTAAATTAGTGGTTTTATCAATATCTCCAAGTGTTTTACTTAACCAGGAATATGATTCATTGAAGTTATTTTGATCCATGTATGCAGTTGCTAGACTTATAACACCTCCCGCACTTCTTCCACCAACAAAAATTGAATTTGAATCAATGCCATATTTATATGAATTATGAAGTAAATATTGTAATGCTGAGTAGGCATCTTGAATTGCTCGATATACTGCTAATAAAGATGCACTGTCTCCCGCTTCTCCAACAAATCCTAATCTGTAATTTATATTAGCTGTTACAAATCCCCTTTGTGCAAATAATGGACAATATTTTTCTGTTTGTTCTTTATCCTGACCATGAAAACCTCCTCCATGAAAAAGCATTATTAAAGGTCTGTATTCAAGTGTATCAACAGATTTTTTGGGATAATATATATCCATTACAAGCTTAACTAATTTTCCTTTATTATTTGGTGGCTTACTATAAATAATATCTTTCTCAACGTATATATCCCGTGATTTGAAATAATAATCATCAACAAAACGATTTGGAATACAATAGTCTTGAGAAAATATGTAACTATTTGACATTAAAAGGAATAAAACAATGCAGGTTTTACTTTTTTTCATGACTTCAGTTTTTAATCAATACTTTTAATTTTATAAAGGGCAATAAAAAATGCTTGCTCATGAATGACAGGTACGAGTTTAAAGTTTTAAAAAGAATAAAGATTAAAAAAACGTTCTGTATCCTTAATATCCTGTACTCCCAAAATCCAACAAACTTCGGAAAGGTCTGAAAAGTCCAATCCGCCTGACAAAATTGCCTCATTTTTGTAACGCCTCTCTTTCCCGTTATATTTATTTGATAAATCTATAGCAAGCTGCCATATTTCAACCAACTTGGGGTTCTTAATTTTATCTTTCCAGTCAATATATTCGGGGGATCGAAATCCCGGCGTTCCGTTTCCAACTATGTTTCCATCAGGTATTTTCTGATAATCAGTGCTTTTCTTCACGAATTGCAGGCTCTCAGGAGAGGTAGATTTTTCATTCCAATCGCTATGTTGAACCACATGAATACGTTGCGAAATGTTTAATTCAGGTAAATCAGCTTGAGTAGCTTTTATAAGTTCAGCTGTAAAATCTGATTGGCCTGCCTCTGCAATCCAAATATCACCTTGGTTTGCTAGGGCTGCTTTTATTTTAACTTTAACTTGTTCAACCGCGGTTTTTAAATTTTTATGTGCGTCTGTCCAGTTGTCTCCAAAAGCAAGCTGAAATAAAACATTAGGTGGGACATATAATCCTCCCTGGATACCATAAGTACCAGCAACTGCATGATATTTTATTTTTGAAAAATTGGAATTTGATAATAGAGTCGTTAAGGCTGCTACAGAATGAAGGTCATCTACATCAGTTTTACAATCAAATTGTACTAATAATAGGTCTTTTTCTATATTAAACCTCACTCCTTGTGAAGACCTTATATCCACAACATTACTTTTGAAAGACAAGCAAATTATCACTGTTAAAATAATTATTAATGTTTTTGATTTCATTTTGTGCTAATTTGTTAAGATTTAATTTACCTATTTAATCCTGACAAACGTCAAAAATTATTTTTGATTATCAGTGTTACTTTTTCATCAAGTCTTTCAAATTTTCCCATTTACTCATGCATCTTTTTTGATATTCGCCTTAAAAGTAAATGACATTGTCATAGGGGAAATTGTTGCCCAATGTTCCCGCAATATGAAGCGTGTATGACTTATAATTGTATATTCACCTAAATCTGGATAATTTGATGGTAAAAAAAGAATTTGTTTTTCAGGTTTAGTGATATACCAGATACTATTTGTGTCAATACTAACATATTTATATTCAGAAGTGTCTTCAAAATTTATAGTAGAATAATTCCAATACAGTATTTCTTGAGAATATATTGATAAGGTATTAAGATATAATACTATAATAATTAGGTTTCTCATAAATCAATATTTATTGCAGCCAACGTTATGCGGGTATGAATAGTTTGGCATTCAAAGCTTTAAACTTATCTAGTTACAGTAAACATAAGTAAAAGAATTGAGCTGCGCAAACCACTGATTGCCAAATTATTTATGACCGGCTGTTAAGTTTAGTTTTTATTTTATAAATCTATATCTTGTTAATCTTTTATCACCTGTTTTTTCTAATATTCCATTGTCAACAGCATCTTTTAAATCTCGACTGGCAGTAGCAGAAGAAATCCCTTTATTGTGCCTAAGGTATTCTTGTCTTGAAAAGAAGTTTTTACCTCTAATCTCCTTAAACGATTGTATTCTATCTTTATTCGTAACACTCAAATTTTGGATACTAAGTAAATCTTCTAAAGCATCATTGATAATATCAAGCATAAACTCAATAAAACTTGTAGAACTTCCTTGATTATCAGATTTTCCAAGAATATTATAATATTCTGGTTGTCTCTCCTTAATTAAAGTCTCTATTGGTAGAAACTCAAAAACTGGTGAATACTCTTTCAGAATCATTGTCTGCCAGAATCGGCCCATTCTGCCGTTACCATCTAAAAACGGATGGATAAATTCAAACTCGTAATGAAAAACACAACTTTTCACGAGTAATATGTCATCATCGTCTTTTAGATAGTCAAACAAGTCATTCATTAATGGATATACCATATCTCCAGGAGGTGCAATGTGAGTAACATCCTCTCCTTTTACTATCCCTACAGATGTTTTTCTCATTTGTCCAGGAGTCTCAATGAGACCTTTCATTAAAATCTCATGTGCTTGGCATAATGATTTTAATTGATAGACTTTAAACTCATTAATTTTAGAATATACCTCAATAGCATTTTTAACTTCGAGAATATCTTTCTGTGGCGCAAGGACTTTTTTATTATTAATTATATCCGTAATCTGCTGAACAGTCAGAGTATTCCCCTCGATCTCTAATGAGGATTGAATTGCCTTGATCCTGTTTTTCCGGCGTAGTTCAGTCGGACGACTTTGCAAATGAGCTGATTTAACTTCTCCAATTTTCTCCGAAATTGAAGATATTAAACTTAAAATCTTATTTGTTATCTCGTAAGGAGGCTTCATTTATTTGTTAAATTGATAGTATCATATGATAGTATCAAATATAATAACTTCTATCTTCTCTGCCGCGAGTTTCCCGAAAAATTAAACCTAAAGGTTCGCAAATATGAGCAGGCTGGGATTTTTCAGCTCCCAACCTGTCAGGCCGTTAATTATTATATTTATTTTATTCATTGTCAGGTTACAACTTACTTCCAGCTTACTTATATTTGCTGTTATAAACCGTTTTGTTTTATTTAGTTTTTCTTGTCTTCTTTATTTCTCTTTTAGACATTTCTTTTATAATAATTTCGTTCGGATTTTCAATTCTGATTTTTTTAAAACTATCTGAAAATATTTCAATTTTATTCTTACTAACATAGTAATTAATATTTAGTCTCTTTATTTGATTATCTGTATCGATCATATAAAGATAAACTTCTAATATCGATATATCATCTATTATTCCTAGCTGTTGTCCAGGATATACTATACTACCAGCTTTAACAAAAAGTTTATTTGGATCTAAGTTTTCATATATCATAATAGTACCATCTTTGTGCATTATTTCTAATGAAGGATTATTTGAAATTCTATCTGCATCATAAAACATATTTGGAACTGCAACTATTTTACCTTTTCTCATATTATAAATTGTGTCTCCTTGATTTACTTTAAAAAAATCTCTTGTATAGGTATTTTCTTGTTCTAAATGCTGAACAAATTCAATTGAATTATTTGTGCTTAAAGGTATTAAATACGGAAAATTATAATCAACATTTTTACTTGGTTCTCCAATTTTATATGTTATGTGCAGATTTTATTTAATTTGCTTTAAATATTCAGTGGCTTTTGATGGTTCAGGTCCAGGCATTTTTACAATATTTCCTCTTGGATCAATGATAATATAGTGAGGTATACCATAATGATTTATACTGTAATCATTTACAAAATCAGAACTCCAATCATCTTTAGGCCGTAATTGGAACTCTGACATTTTGTATTTATCTATGGTATTTAACCAGTTTTTTTCCTTTCTATCAAGTGAAATACTAATAAATGAAATGTTTTTCCCCTGAAAATCCTTTTTCAATTGCTCAAAATATGGGATTTCTTTTAAGCAGGGGCTACAATAACTCGCCCAAACATCAATATAAATATAGTTACCTTTAAATCTGCTCGAAGTATATTCATTTCCATTTATGTCATAAAGATGAAATTCCGGAGCTTTATCATGAATAACTAAAGGATTTTCTTCGTTAAAAATTTGTAAAAATTGATAATATAAATTCGGATTTAATTGATTCTTTATAACCTTTAAAGTCGATTCATTCACATTATTTTCCGCTATCCATTTTTTAATAAAATACTTTAAGACTGAAGATTTTATATTTTCATTTTCAACAGAATTATCAATGTTTGCAAGTACAAAAGCAAATTTTTTATCATCATTATCAAACTTATTTATATATAATTTATACCTGAAGTAATCAATAATGAGTTGGTTGTATGTGTCCAATAAGATGTGATTCTTATTGTTTAAATCAATATTTGAAATGATCTCATCTATAATAGTTGTAATTTTCTCAAATTCATTATCAGTCTTCTGATGGAACAAAAAATATTGAAGGATATTATCTTTTCTAAGATATTCGATGCTCTCATTTTCTATATTCAATCGTTTATAGGCAACATGAGGATTCTCTTTGACAAACTCTTTGTAATATTCATTTAAAACCGTGCAAGCAGAATCTAAGGCAACCAGATACTCGTTTTCATTCATAGAAAATAGTTCATTTCTTTTAGAGTCAATTAATTCGTCAATTAATAGAGACTTGTGAAAATAATACTTATTCTTTTCACTTCCTTTTCCGGAGAAAATTAGAGTTTTGTCAAATTCTCTCCAGGTTCGGGCATCTACTGACATAAATATACTATCTCCTGGAGAAAGGTGGATGGTGGTGAACTCGTTGCCTACATAAGTAAAAAGGCTTTCATCATCGAGTCTGAACTTTATTTTAAATTTCCCATTCTCATCTACAAGACTTTTATAAACTGTATCTTGATTCTCTATTCTGATTTCATTTGTAGCATTATTTAGAATTCTACCAGTGAAAATTGTAGTTTCATCACTTTTTGTCTTATTCGAACATGACGCTAGAAAAAGTTTCAAAAGACATAATGCGATTATTTTGCAATTCATGGTTTTCATTTATTCTTTAATTAATTTGTTTAACTTTTGAATATATGGATTAATGCAGTTTTGCAACTCTCTTATATTAATTATCACCTTAAAATGCGGTTCCTGCCCTTTGTCTTTGTTGATGCCAGGCAACGTTAGTATTGCAGTTGGGATTTTTGCCACTAATTTTGTATTGCTTAATTCTATATCTATTGGATCACTATTGAATCCTAACCTGCCTCCGGTTTCATGCCCGACTATATATCCCATTTTTTCTGAACTGAAAAGTGAGGCAAAAACAACACCTGCTGACCATGTTTCCTGTGATATTAATAGAAAGACTCTTCCTTTGTATTTATTTTCATGTGGATTATGGTACCTTTCATCTAGTTCTACATAAGTCTGCATTTTTGCTTTTAGAATATCTTTATAATATAACTCATTTTCAAATAATCTATAAAACCAAAAAAGGAATGCTGAATTTCCTTCTGAAAAGTAATATGAATTTAGTTGATATTTAGCCCACTCTTTGAAATGACGACTAATTCTGTTTTTATATACATCATATGTAGAATATTCTGAATCTGTAAGGTAATCAAGCAAATACAAACTCCACAATCCATTTCCTCCTGTATTTTCGCTTATATCAATTACAATATTTTCTTTCCCACTATTTGTTGTAAAGAAGCTGTCAATCAGAGTAGTATAGTCTGTATAGCTTTTATAATTAAAAGCATTCAATTTAATTGATGGAATAAAGGTTGAATCAATTTGAATCGAATCGATTGTTATTAAATTTGAATAATAATCATCAAGGAGTATATTTTTATAATGCTCACCGAGTAAGCCATGTATAGTATCTACACTGATTATACCTTTATACCTGTACTCAATTATCCATGGCGAATTAAATTTAAAAAAGGTCTGTGTCAAAAATGGGAGTTCTCTTGCCCATGATGAAGCTTTATAATGTGATAAAGTACCTGAGATATATTTTAAAGTTTTTCTTTTAAGGTCATTTACATCCTGACCATTTATTTTAATCAATTCAGCATTTACAGGAATAGAATTTTTTCCAAAGTTTTTTCTTACGATCAGTGTGTCATTCACGTCTTTAAAAGTGAGGGGAAATGTGAATTGAAAAACTTTCCGCCAATTTGCAGGTCTTCTGATCAACGTATGCCCGTCTTCAATTTTTGATGACAATAATTGCATGTAATAATAACAATCAAACAGATGAATTGAATCAGTTTGCTGTTCGATAATATCCTGTTTTAAAGAGTCTGCAAATCTGTTTAAGTCGAATTGGGAGATTTGACGGTAAGGATCGGAATGTACTTCGTTAATTAGATTTAGATATTGGTCAATATCTTTGAGTAAATCACCATTAGCTATATAATAATTGGGGAAATAGGTCGATTTATCAATAGTTGAATATGGGTACACGGGTGGTTTATCTTTTGAACATCCCACAATTAAAATAAATATTAGTAATTGTAAATAGATTATCGAGCAGAAATTTTTCATAATTTTTTTTAACTTTGAAGTGGTACACTTTTAGATATTATTACTGGTATAATTTTGAATATCATTAACACCATAACTTGCAAGTTATTATATTTTGTTTACATGTAAATGTGCTGGCCCACGGTAATTGGTTATATGCGGTGCTATGCCCTAGCTTATATTTATTAATGCCATTTATATTCTGTATTAGCTAATGGATCTATGTTTTTAAAATCATCAAAATCTTTTTGCATATTATTATTCCACCAATCAAAATATGCTTTTGCAGCAATATCATGTGATATGTTGTCATATACTAATTCATATTGATTAGAATTCCTTAATTCTAAAATAGGATTTTGGGAAGGAAATCTCATAATCAAGTACTCACTATTAATTGCCACTGCTCTTATTGACTCAATAGTCCATAAAACATACACCCCTAATTCACATTCAGGGCCCCATAAAGATGAAATTGGATTATGGGGGAAAATAGTTATTATCTGTGTTTCATTTATATATTTTAGTAATGCAGGAATATCTTCATATGTAAAAGGTGGTAGATTTAGGGAATCGTATTGATTTGATTTTAAAAGAGCAACATAATTTTCAACATTAATGTCGTGACTATCATCGAAATTTTCTTTATCACAACTTATTATCCCAATAAACAAAATCAGAATAATTATGAATCTCAGAGTTTTCATATGTAATGCCACTATTTGACAATATTAAAATATGATGCACTCATTGTCCAATAGGTTGCGTTTTTTTAAAGCTCGGGCATAAACGGTTTGCAAATATGGGTAGGCTGGGTTTCCTGAGCCACCAAACTATCAGAATGTTTATATGTTTATTTTGTGTACTCATATAAAAATTAGCACTTTACCCAGCTTAGCTATATTTGCTGTTGGCAACAGTGCTATAATTTATCTATTTCTTTTATGTTTCTGTTTATTTCTATTATTATTAATATTATTCTCGTTATCAAAGGAAATAAATTTTATTGGATATGAAAATTTAACATTAACTGGTTTCCCATTTTCTTTTCCAGGAGTCCATTTAGGTGAATTACTTATTACTTTAACAACCTCTTTATCATAATCTTCTCGTAATCCCTTCACAACATTTATATTTGTTACTTGACCTGTAGTGTCTACAATAAATTCAACCATAACCCAACCATTTAATTTATTCGTCACCGCTGAATCAGGATACATCAAATTATTTATTACATATTCTCGAAACTTATTCAGACCTTCTACACCTTCAAATAGAGGCATCTCTTCAACTATTTGCTTAACAGAATCAGTCTGTGAAAAACTATTTAAAAAACAAAAAACATAAAAAATGATATAAATAATTCTTATTCTCATGAAACTATAGGTTAAAGCATTGTTGCCAAACGGTCCCGGTGTATGATGTCGTGCCGGATTCATTGCTTTTAGCTATCAGAATACAATTTGCATAAATCTTTTAGATTAACAATCGCAAGCCACAGACTAAGGCATGCATTATACACCATGTTAGCGAAAGTTTTATATTTTTTATCAAGTATAACAAATTGTTACAATAATGGTTTCATTATCATCCAGAAATCCTATAAACAAATGATGGTCTCCCTCTTCGGGAATTATTCTTGTAAAACTATATACAATTTGTTCTGTTCTTATTTCGCCCAATATTTTATTTAACTGCGAATTACCAATAAGTTCAGCATTTTTAATAATTATACTATCATTATTCAGTTCTGAAAGGAGTATTCTATAATCATTTTTTGATAATTTAATTATTGAAGCAGAACAATAATCACCATGAAAATCAAGATAAGATGCTGATTTTCTAATTATTTTAGCAGATTCTGGTATTTCTCTTAAAGTGACTTCTTTGAATTCATCATAATAGAATTTGTCAGTAGGATTTATTGCTGTATAAATCAAATAAATTGTACATATAGGTGCTGCTATCAAAAGTATTAATCCGATATATTTTACTCCTTTTTTTATTAGCCACCGGTTCAGGAAAAAGGCAATAACAGTCGGCAATAGAATAATTATTATTATAAGTACAAATAAATATGCTACAAACAGAGCTGCAAATACTTTATCAAAAAAATCAGCCATATATTATCGTAATAAAATTTTCGCTAAACGGTATCGGCATATGGTGTCGTACCGCTTTTTTATAAATTTAAGCTATAATTTATTTGAAAAGCTAAATTATGCATTACTAATTACTTAACAAAATGAGGGCGGT
This sequence comes from uncultured Bacteroidales bacterium, assembly GCA_964518655.1. Lineage (GTDB taxonomy): Bacteria > Bacteroidota > Bacteroidia > Bacteroidales > UBA10428. Next base: position 10,379 of record CAZFHF010000072.1, read on the forward strand.
ATGCATTATATGCCGTGTTAGTGCCAGTATTAATTAATTAAAATTTTGCCTTTATCAACTTCTTTGCTATCTGATATTAATCTATACAAAAATATTCCTGGCTTAAGTTCCTTTATATTAAATGACGTTAGTCGATTAGTAATATTTATTTCTTTAATTATTACTCCGTTGATATTTAAAATTTCGAGTCTTAGTTTCTTATATCTTAAATCCTCAATTATAATGTAAGCTTGAGAATTTATTGGATTTGGAAAAATTTTTAAATATCTATTCTTAGAATAATGATAGTCAATATTGGTTGGAAAAACGTAAATATCACAAGTACTTTGAGCTTCGCACCCAGCTGAATCAATTATAGTTAATTTATAAATGGTTGTTGTGTCAGGTTTGGCCCAAGGATTTGGTATGGTTGCATCTGAAAGACTTTCTTGGGGTGACCAACTATATTTGTAGGGTGGTATACCACCAAAAACACAATGATTTAATTGAACACTATCACCTTCATTAATAAATTCTAAGCACTCTAATAGACAATAGACAAATTGTGAAAATATTATTGTAACAGAATCTGTTGCAGTGCTTCCTATACTGTCTTTGACTTCAATAAAGAATTTAAGCGTATCATGGTAATCTTTGAAAGATGGATTTGCGATAGATGTGTCATTGAGAAAAGTTGATGCATAGTATGTATGATTAATTATTTGAACCTTACTATACCATGTATAATAATATGGAGGTATACCACCTATTGCAGTTGGATTTCCTCCTATTGTTGATCCCTCAATGTCAGTGACACAAAAAATAGTATCATCTCCAGCATCAGCAATTAATTGACATTTTACTTCAACTATTATTGGACAGAGCAGTATGATTAATAATATTTTTAACTTTATTATGTGCATAATCTATTAATATTGGCACTAAACATTTGGGTGTATGCCGTCGTGCCGCCTTAATTTATTTAATCTAACTTTTCG
>CAZFHF010000073.1:0-11318 GCA_964518655.1 uncultured Bacteroidales bacterium
GTCATTCTTTCCCTTTAGTGCTTCAATCCTGTAGTTATCTGCCATCATTGCCTTTAGAATAGCGTTATTAATTCCAAGTATTTCATTTTCATTTTGCATAGAAGTCAGCAATTCATTAAGTTTCGTATTTTCATTCATAGCAGTATTATATGACATAGTTAGTTCATTCAGCCTGTCCTGGATATCTTCCAATTCAGCAATCTTATTTTTCAGTTGATTGACTGTAGCATTTTCTGCCATTAATTGCTTTATCTCCGATTCTTTCTTTTGTATCAATTTTTTATTTTGGGCAACAATCTTATCCAGTACGGCATTTTTACCCTTTAACGCTGATAACTTATGTTCCAGGCTTAAAAGAGTTTCATCAAGCTTAATCTTTTCTGATAAGAGAGCTTCATTTCTCAGTTTCTCCTTGTCCAGATTTCTGTTTGAAGTAGCCTTTGATTTATAAAACACTCCGGCAAGTATTGTCATTATTGTCAACGTTATAGCCAGAATAATTATCAGTGTACGGTTGTTTGTTTCCATTTTAATAAGATTTTATTTTTTTAACTTCAATTAGTAATAATAATTTGACACCGAAAATATTTCACGCTAATTAAAATGATATGAAGGTGAGATTAAAAAAAGATTAAACTTTTTTATTGGTTATAACCTGTGTAAAGGAAGTATAATTGCAAAAACAGAACCTTTCCCATGTGTAGAAGTAACATTAATTGTTCCCTTATGAAGGGCAACTATTTTATCAACCAGTGAAAGCCCGATTCCGTGCCCTTTAATTTTCATAACCTCACTTGAACGGTAAAATGGTTGAAATATATTCTTTATATCATTATTAGATATCCCAATGCCATTATCCTGAAAATCAATTTTTATTGAACTATTGTCATCCCAGGATAATAATACATTCACATTTTTTGATCCTGAATATTTGCAGGCATTATCCATGAGATTGAGGAATGCCACTTTTAGTAATAATTCGTTTCCATTGACTATCAATTTATCATCCGAATCAATTTCGGTTGAAAATGATACTTTGATATTATATTGTTCATTTCTTTTTCTTAATTCCTGCCTTGACTGCCATAATATGTCATCTATCCTGCTGGGAGTGAAATTAACATTGCTGAAATCAGAGCTTGCCTGTGCCAGAAGAAGAAGCCGGTTTGATATGCTGGTCAGGTTCTTTATTTCTTCAAGTGTTGTCTTTATTGTATTCTTATAATCCTCTGTATTCCTATCCTTTAGGAGTAATACTTCCAGTTGTCCTGATAAAACTGTAAGAGGAGTCCTGAATTCATGTGAAGCATTAGCAATGAAAGTTTTCTGCATTTTAAATGAGGATTCCAGTCTTTTTAAGAACCTGTTAAAGGTATGTGCCAGCCTGGAAATCTCATCCTTGCCTCCACCTTCATCTAATCTTACTTCAAGATTTGAAGCTTCTATACTATCCACTTCTGATATTAGTTTGGATATTGGATTAAGTGCACGTGCTGCGAAAATTCTGCCGGAGAAAAAAACTATAATTAAGCTGGCAAAAAAAACAGCAACTAGTATGATTCTCAACCTTTTAAGCTTTTTAATGCCAAAAATATCAGATGCTGCCACAAACACTACAATTCTGTCATACTGTCCTGTATAAAAGTGCCCGACTATCTCATAACTATCCCTGTTAATCCTTAACTCATTATCCAATCGAACCTTATTTATTAAGTCTACTGAGTATGAAAAGGTGCTGTCATTATCTGAAGAATATATCAGATTATTTTTATAATCATATATTCTTATTTTTTCACTGGGCAGGCTTAGAGGATTGTTTTTTTCAATTTTTCTGAGCAGGTCCATATCAATTTCATCGATATCGATTAACATCTGGGCCACCAGCTTAGCTTTGCTTGAAAGACGATCAAAAAATTCCTCCTTCCTCGATTGTGAGAAAAGAATATAAATAGCAATACTTGTGAGCATAATAATAAATGCCACCATAGCAATGAATTGCAGGGCCAGTTTTCTTCGAATTTCCACTGTTTATAATTTAGGTATTTTAAAGCTAAACGTACACCCTCTGTCTGTATTCAGTTCAGCTTTAATTTCTCCGTTATGCTTATCTATAAACTCTTTACATAATATCAATCCGAGACCGCTTCCTTTTTCCTCTGATGATATTATCTGCCTGGTATCCACATCAAGTCTGAAAAGCTTATTGATATCATCTGGATTCATTCCCGTTCCGTTATCTGTTATAAACACTTCTATGTTGTCATCATTTTCAAAAGCATGTATTTTTACCTCGCCTCCTACCTGTGTATATCTTATAGCATTACTGATAAGATTCCTGATCACTGTATTTATCATATTTTTGTCTGCATAAACATGAGCTGTGACAGATTCATTAAAAACAGCTATTTCTTTTTCTCTTATCATTGCTTCATATAATAACAGGTTATCTTCTATTAATTCATGTATATCTATCTTTTCTTTTTTTATCTTTAAAATTCCAGTCTGGGTATTTGCCCATTGCAGCAAATTATTTAACAAATTGAATGTTTTCATGGAGATATTTTCAATACTTTTCAGGATCTCCTTAACAAGTTCCTCTTTCCTGCTGGAATGAGCTTCATTGATAAGTGATGATAAATTCAGCAAGAATGTAAAAGGAGCCCGTAAGTCATGCGCTACAATGGAAAAAAACTTATCTTTTAGTTTATTGCTTTCCCTCAGCTCTTTTTCAATTTTGATACGGTTTATAATCTGATTGCGAAGACCTATAAAACTGATTATCAAAATCAATATAGCAATACTGTAAGCAGATGTTATTAAATATAATGAGAATTTCGCTCTCTTAGCAGCTTCAAGCCTGAATACATTGAACATGCTTTCCAGCTTATGTTCAATTACTGTATTCAACCCGGATAATTTCCTGAATACTTCTGAAGAATGAATATCAATAAATGTTTCGATTTCATCAATTTCATTAACAATATCCAGTGAAATTAATGAGTCCAGGTATATGAAATTCAATTCAAGCAAATTCTCAATTGAATCGATCGTGTTTTTAGGAATAATATCAAAAACATCTGATTTACAAAACGACTGCAATTGTTTAATGTTTTTTTCCTTGCTGGTTAGATATTCAGCCAGGTAGCCGGTATCCTGCGTAAGCATATAATCCCTGTGTGCGATTATTGTCGAACGTATTTGTATCCTTAAGTCTTCAAGAGACTCATACAAAGATGTTATGTCTGATATATTTTTATTATCATTGACTATTCCGCAGGTAAATCTGAATAATAATATTCCGGTGACTATAAGTACAATAATAGCCAGCGAAAACAACAAATTAATTTTAAAGACTTTCATTAATTAAAACATTAGTTATTTTTACCTGACAAATAATATCCCATTCCGATTTTTGTATGTATAAGCTTATCTTCAAAATCCCTGTCGATCTTTTTTCTCAGGATATTAATATAAACATCCACTATATTTGTGCCGGTATCAAAGGTTATATCCCAAACCCTTTCGGCAATATCTGATCTTGATAGAACTTTATCCTTGTTTCTCATGAGGTATTCAAGCAAGCTAAATTCTTTTGCTGTAAGCTCTATCAAGGCGTCACCTCTTTTTGCGGTTCTTTTATCCAGGTTAAGTTCAAGGTCACATATTCTAATTGTATTGGATGTTTGAATAATGCCTTTTGACCTTCTGAGCAGGGATTTGATTCTGGCCAGAAGTTCCTTGAATTCAAAAGGCTTTACCAGATAATCGTCAACACCGGAATCAAATCCTGTAATTTTGTCGTCCATCGAATCAAGGGCTGTAAGCATTAATATAGGAACACTCTGATTCTTTTCTCTTATAGCTTTACATATTTCATATCCGTTTTTATATGGGAGTATAACGTCGAGCAGTATTAAATCATGTTCTCCTTTCATGGCCATTCTTTCACCTATCTGCCCGTCATAAGCTATCTCAGTGTCATACCCCTGCTCCTCCAATCCTTTCTTTAAAAACTCCACAACTTTAGGTTCGTCCTCAATAATCAGGATTTTCATTAATTTATGATTTTAGTAATGCTGAGATAACGTTTTTCTCCAGGCTGTTAATTTGATAATTTATTGCCTTCCCGGATCTTTTTACAGTTACGGTTACCCATGCAATAAGCACTTAAAATTATATATAAAAAGTTGAATTTAAGAAATATTTATTCTTAATATTTCTAACAAAGAAAACACATTCTATAATCATGTTTATCAAGTAATTATAATATGTATCTGGCTAATTCTTGATTATACCAAATATTTTGATGGATAGTTATATCTGACTGGATGACTATTTTTTCTGTTTTTTCTCTGGTATATATATCAGATGGACATTATTAATATTACTGTTTTTTACCGTATCTTTTATTTCCTTTAATCTGTCTTCAGGCGCAACAATAAACAATCCTCCCTCGTTTTGTTTTGCATACAGTGAAAATAGCTTCCACTTTTCAGTATTATATTCCCCTGCAAGTTCAATTGTGTAAATATTAACCGTACCTTCAGAAAATATTGCTTTGATATCAGGTATATACCCTGATTTATTATCTTTCCAGATTATTTTTTGCAGAGTTCTATAATCTTTGAACAATCTTGATTCTATTGTTTCAGGATTATCCTGTTTTTCAATCTCTTTTATTATTACTTTTGCTACTAATTCCTTTGTATACTGTGATTTACACATAATAAAACCATTTATATTGTTTCTATAGAAACAAATTTACTAAGATTGATTTTCAATTACAATGAAATCAATACATTTTTATTTACTCATTATAAACTAGTATATATGAATCCACGATTAATATTAAACGCCGGAAGAAATAATTAAAATCAAATAACCTTAATAAAATTATAATATTATTTTCTATACAAACATTTATCTACCCTTATTATTAAATTCCGATGCTTCTTCAGAAATAATATTGTCTTCAAGGTTATCATCAATAGCAATTAAGGGAGAGGCTTGTATTTTTTGAATTTCCAGCATATTTACGAGTATATTAAGACTTTCTTCAAGTCTGATTAGTTTCTCCCTGGACAGATCATGAAGTTTCCTGGATAATTGTTCATGAAGCAGTGATGGAATTTGTGATAGTAATTTATCTCCTGAAGAAGTCAAAGCAATATTTACAACTCTTTTATCACCTGATTTTGGTAATCTGGCAAGCAGTCCTTTTTTTTCAAGCCGGTTAATAATACCGCTGACAGTGCTTGAATTAAGGTTAAGAAATTTACGGATTTCATTTTGTGTGGATTGGAAATTTGGACTTTCATGCAGAAAATTAAGGCATAATATCTGGGGAATACTTACTCCGTATTCTTTTTGTATTTTTTTTGATTCCAGGTTTATCGAACGCACAATCTTTCTAATTTTTACCAGTATTTCAGTAGTATCCATATCCTTTTTTAAGTTTTACACAATAATTTGTTGAGCAAATCCCTGACTTCGCCAAATGAATTAACATTGTATTTTGCCAGTGTATTTGACATACCAACCTTGACAGTAATTGCTTTCCCGGGTAATTCTTCAAACAGATATTCATCTGTCCAGTCGTCACCGATACCCAGTATAAAATCATACTCATGCTCTATTATTTTATTAAGGGCAGCTTTACCTTTGTTTATTCCGCTGTTTTTTACTTCCAGCACTTTATTTCCCTCCAGTATATCAACATTATAATTTGTTGTCAGGCTGGTTAATTCATCCTTTAATTCATTAGCCCTGATAATTCCCAGTTCAGGATCTGATTTACGGTAGTGCCAGACAAGTGAGTATTCTTTTTCTTCCATAAAGGATCCTGGTGTACGGTCAACATAAAACTCAATAACAGGTTTAATAATTTCTTTCCATTCTGTATTTAGCTGTTCAATTAGTTCCCAGCCGGAATCCGGCAATTTTGACCATACTCCATGTTCAGCTATAAGTGAATACTTTTTACCTTTGAACCATGATGTAAAAGTATTTTTATCTCTTCCGCTTATCAGGACGATCTCATTCTTCTTATCTTTTGCCAGCTTATCAAGTATTGAGTATAGTTCATCATCAGGAATGGCCATATCCGGGTTGTCCTGAAATCCTACCAGCGTACCATCATAATCAAGAAACATGATTCGGTTTGATGAACTTTTGTAATTATCCATAATGATTTTTTCGATCTCATCATTTATTCTTTTTGCTATAAATTTATACTTTAACGCCTCAACCTTTTCCATCTGATCAAGAAAATCATTTGCCCACTTATTGATATTATATCTTTTCAACCTGTCCTGCATTATAGTATTTCTTTTAATCTGCTCATCTTCCGGCATTGTAATGGCTTTTTTCAGATTATCCGCAATTTCCTGGTAATTATGAGGATTCACTATTAAGGCCTCGCTCATTTCTTTTGAAGATCCGGCCATCTCACTTAATATAAGCACACCTTTACGGTCTGTCCTGCAGGCTATATATTCTTTTGCAACCAGGTTCATGCCATCGCGAATGGGTGTTAGCAAAGCCACATCACATGATGTATATAAGTCAATCAGGTTATCAAAAGGCAGGGAACGATAAAAATACCAAATCGGGATCCAGTTTATTGTAGCATATTGACCATTTATTGCCCCTACCAGTTCATCAACTTCACTCTTCATTAATCTGTACTGCTCTACATTTGATCTTGACGGCACTGATAGCATTACCAGTGTTATTTTCTCTTTAAATTCAGGATACTTGTTAAGAAAAAATTTAAATGCTTCCAGCCTGTTGGCAATTCCTTTTGTATAATCGAGCCTGTCTATTGACAGAACAAGCTTTATTCCAGGTGAAATCATCAAATGCTTATCCAGTTCTTTTCTTATTTTTGACTTGGATTCTTTAGACTTTTGAATGTTTCTTAAAGAAGCATTATAAAATTTCTCATAGTCAATTCCCATGGGAAATGAGTCAACTTTAACTATACGATTCTCAAGGTTTATTTCATTTAAATGTATATCATATCCTAAAAGTCTCCTTACCGAGCTTAAAAAATGCCTTTCATAATCGTATGTGTGAAATCCTATTAAATCAGCTCCCAGAAGTCCTTCCAATAACTTATTTCTCCATGGTAAGATCCTGAAAACCTCAAATGATGGAAATGGAATATGCAGAAAAAAACCTATTGTGATGTCAGGTAATTCCTTTTTAATAAGATTTGGCAGTAACATTAAATGATAATCATGTATCCATAAACGGTCATCTTTTTTCAGGTTCTTAATTATCTCTTCAGCAAACTTTTCATTCACTTTCTTGTAAGCAATCCATTCATCATTGTTAAACTCAGTATATTCTATGAAATAATGAAATAAAGGCCATATAGTCTTGTTGCTAAACCCGTAATAGTATAAGTCAATATCATCCGGTTGAATAAACACAGGAATACATTTATATTTTGAAAGTATCCCGGTTACTTCATCTCCTGAAACAACGTCCTGCTCATCAGTTGTAATTCCCGGCCAGCCTATCCAAATGCTTTCCTTATTATGGTAAACCGATTTCATGCCTGTAGCTAATCCGCCAACACTGGGTGTGATTTGTAGCTTATTTTTTGTATCTTCAATGCGAATATTGTAAGGAAGCCTGTTTGATACAATAACAATTCTACTCATATAAAAATAGCATTTTTGTTTCTATAGAAACAAAGATACAATAATAATACTTCTTATGGAAAATTTAAATTATGGTGTTGTAGGAAATTGCAAAAGTGCCGCACTTGTATCCGAGAATGGTTCTGTTGACTGGATGTGTTTACCGGCATTTAATTCACCTTCAATATTTGCAAAACTTATTGATGAAAAAACAGGTGGCAGTTTTGAAATACTTGTTGATAATAATTATTCAATGAAACAATCTTATATCCGTAAGACAAATATTCTTGTTACGCAATACTCTAATGGCAATGACAGGTTTGAAATTATTGATTTTATGCCACGATATATTATAAATCATGCAGAGCATTATGCTCCGCCCGACCTTATAAGATATGTAAAATACAAATCCGGGATCCCTTTATTTAAAGTCCTTTATAATCCAAAGCTGGAATATGCCAAAAATAAAACACAGACCATAATAAGAAAGAATTATATTAAAAGTTATACAGCCAAAGGTCCCTATGATTCGGTTTATTTATATACTGATCTGAACAAGAACAAGATCCTGGGCGGGGAAGATATTGAATTAAAGGGAGATGCTTTTTTCCTGTTAAGTTATAATCAAAAAATATTAAGACAAGATGTTGACAGAGCATATTTAAAACTTCAAAGGACAAAGGTATACTGGTTAAACTGGTCAGAACGAACTAAAATATTTGCCATATATAATAAAGAAATATTAAGAAGTGCTTTGGTACTTAAATTACTGAATTATGAGAAATCAGGCGCAATTATCGCTGCATTAACAACATCTCTGCCCGAAACGATAGGCAAAGGCAGGAACTGGGATTACCGTTATTGCTGGCTGCGTGATGCTTCAATGGTAATTAAGGTAATGACAAACCTGGGCCATTATAATATAGTCAGAAGATACCTACACTTCATTATTGATATAATACCTGATAAGGATGAAAAAATTCAGATTATGTACGGGATTGATAGGGGAAAAAAACTTACAGAAAGAATCATTGAGCACCTTAACGGATATTGTAATTCTAAACCTGTTAGGGTAGGAAATGATGCTTACAAACAAAAACAAAATGACATATATGGAATACTTATGGATGTGCTTCACCAGCAATTTCAGATTTTTGAAACTTCACTTGAAAACATAGAAGCACTATGGACAATAACCAGAAGCATTGTTAAAACAGTTGAAAGAAACTGGAGAAAGCCGGACAGGGGTTTATGGGAAATACGCAGTGATCAAAAACACTATACTTTCTCAAAAGTATTATGCTGGGTAGCGATTGACAGGTCAATAAAAATAGCACATCTAATAAACATGAAAAGCTATATTGAAAAGTGGACACGAATAAAAGACAATATCAAAAACGAAATACTGGAAAAATCGTGGAATACAACAATAAAAGCCTTCACCCAGTCCTATGGATCAAAAGATCTTGATGCATCTGTCCTGCTTATGGAACCATTTGGGTTTATTGATGCTAAAGATCCCAGGTATATCAGTACTGTTAAAGCAGCGGAAAAGAACCTCATGAAAGACGGATTAATGTACAGGTATAAAAACAAGGACGATTTTGGTATTCCTTCCTCCTCATTCACAATCTGTTCTTTCTGGCTGATAAATGCACTTTACAAAACAGGAAACCGCCAAAAAGCAATAACATTGTTCGAACAAATTCTAAAGTACAGCAATCATCTTGGTCTTTTTAGCGAAGGAATTGAATTTAAGACAAAACGGCTGTTGGGTAATTTTCCCCAGGCATATTCGCATTTAGCGCTTATTGAGACAGCAATTAATATATCGGAAGGTGAAATTACCGACGAAGAAAAAATCCTTAATGCTTTACAGTAGTAATACGTTAAATTAATTTTTTCCAGGTACAACAGGGATAAGTATAAAATAGTCAAAAATATAATCATAACAATTAACTTAAATCCTGAAAAAATTATGAAACATAATAATCCTGAAAAAATAAGTAATAAATTATCGCTTGTTATATCCTATCTGACATTAAGAAAGGCGATAGGTATTCTGGGGATTGCATTTCCTGTTGTATTGGTATCAGGCTCAATTATTGCCGGAGGGTGCGAAGAAATACAGAGTTCAATTAGCTGTTATTACCATACCAATATGAGAAACATATTTGTAGGAATACTGTGTGCTGTTGCATTATTCCTGTTTTCTTACCGTGGTTATGAAAGAAAAGACAATATTGCAGGTGATTTGGCTTGTTTATTTGCTTTGGGAGTAGCATTCTTCCCTGCATCTGTTGATGACCCCCTGCCTTTATGTAATTTTCCTTCACTGATCAAAAGCCCTCTTATCAGCTATGTACACTTCCTGTCTGCTGCGCTGTTCTTTACAACACTCTCCTACTTTTCCATAATACTGTTCACTAAGAGCAAAAGCAGAGATTCGCGCACTAAAAGAAAGAAGAAAAGAAACAGGATTTACCGTGTTTGCGGTTATATTATGCTTGGTTGTATAATACTTATAGGGGTGTATTTTTTACCACTTAAAAACCGCTATCCTCAACTGCAGAATATAAAACCTGTATTCTGGCTGGAGTCGATAGCCTTGTGGGCTTTTGGCATATCGTGGCTTGTTAAGGGAGAAGTGCTATTGAAAGATATGGTTAATAAATAGTAATTGCTGTACAGCTGTATTTCTGTATTGTTAAAAATAAACAATAAACAAATATCAAATAACAAATAAATTCCAAATGACAACTACTAAAATTCCAAACCCAGTTTGGAATTTTGATATTTAGGATTTAAAATTTGTTATTTGTTTATTGGGATTTGTTTATTTAAGTCTTAATTGCGTATTCCTTTTTTTCTTATAAAGATAAAATCTCCCCCCTCATCGCCTGTATTATTTATCTCACCGAACTGCGGTAAATTAGGGCTGTTATTCATAACGGCTGTTCTAAAGCTGCTAAACAGTGATTCAGAAGACAGGAATATCTCGTCATTATCTTTCAGCCTTTTCACCAGGTATTCAACAAATACGCTTTTGTCCGGTACTTCTTCAAGTGTTCCGCTGGTCATTGCTTTACGGCTGGGAAGTTTATATAGTTTTTCAATTGCCACGGAAGTATTTGCAAAGGCGCTTCTTGTTTTAAATATAGCACCAGTAAAACAGGCATCGGCAATTAACAAAGTATGACTGGAATTAATACTGCTGATATAATCCCTCAGTGTACTGTTACGGAACCAGTTTGCAGTGTTTGATCTTTTTGAATCACTCGGCAGCCAGTAGCCTATACCTGACTTTTCTTCCCAGTGTCCATGACCTGCATAAAAAATAAGCAGGTTGTCTTTTTCCGTGATTTTCTGGGATAGCTGGTCAAGTTCAATAACAATATCTTCACGCTTGGGATTAATAAGCATTTTCATATTTGCTTTATCAAAACTGTAGTTTTCAAGTAAAACATCATAGACAAGTTTTGCATCTTCAATTGCGTTGTCAAGATCATTTATCTTAGGATCATCATAATCTTCAATAGCAATGAACAATCCATAGTACTTGCCCCCTTTAAGAAGTGATTCAGCAGCCATCGAATAATCATTGCAATAAATATTAATTTTTTCTTCTGTGATACTGCCGTCATTATCAATAGCCATAACATTAATTAC
>CAZFHF010000074.1:0-11257 GCA_964518655.1 uncultured Bacteroidales bacterium
ATACTGATAATAACCTTCTTTTACTTCCTTTAAATTAATTATATTCTGCAGAAATCGATTTTATTTTTTCAGCTTCAGCATTTTAATACTGTCATTAAAGATTTATCGCCTCTTTATATGCTGCAGCCGCAGCTTCCATTATTGCCTCTGACATTGTTGGGTGGGGGTGTATCGATTTTATAATTTCGTGTCCTGTTGTTTCAAGCCTTCTTGCCACTACTATTTCTGCTATCATTTCTGTAACATTGTCGCCAATCATATGGCCTCCCAGCAATTCTCCGTATTTTGCATCGAATATTAATTTAATGAAACCTTCTCTGTGTCCGCTGGTATTTGCTTTTCCTGAAGCAGAAAATGGAAATTTACCGACAAGAATGTCATATCCTGCTTCTTTTGCTTGCTTTTCAGTATATCCTACAGAAGCGATTTCAGGATCTGTATATGTGCATCCTGGTATATTATTATAATTTACAGGATCAGGATTTTTACCGGCAATTTTTTCAACACATACTATTCCTTCTGCTGATGCGGCATGAGCAAGCGCCGGACCGTGAACAATATCTCCTATTGCATAAATATTCTTTATGTTTGTTCTGTAGTAATCGTCCACCTTTATTTTTTCATTCTCAAGCTCAACACCTGCTGCCTTGATACCAATATTCTCAAGATTTGGCGTTATTCCTACTGCGGACAATACAATATCAGCTTCATGTGCCTCTTCTCCTTTTGGAGTTTTTATTTGTACCTTACATCTTTTGCCTGAAATATTTACTGACTCAACAGATGAGCCGGTAAAAATTTTAATCCCTGCTTTCTTGAATGATCTTTCCAGTTGTTTTGATATATCTTCATCTTCAAGGGGTACAATATAAGGTAATATTTCTACAAGTATGACATTTGTACCTATAGTGTTATAGAAGTGGGCAAACTCACTGCCTATTGCCCCTGAACCAACAACAATCATTGATTCAGGCTGTTTCTTAAGCGTTAATGCCTCACGGTAACCAATAATATTTTTACCATCCTGTTTTAAATTAGGCAACTCCTTTGACCGGGCACCCGTTGCTAATATTATATGTGTGGCTGAAATATTTCCTTTTTTATTGTCATTATAAGTTACTTCAACAGTTTTATTGTCAATTAGCTTACCATATCCGGCTATGTGATCAATTTTATTCTTTTTTAAAAGGAACTGAACACCTTTACTCATACCTTCAGCAACAGCTCTGCTTCTTTCTATAACAGCCTTAAAATCAATATCAACTTTTTCCCCGACGGAAATACCATATTCTTTGGCGTGCTTAACATATTTATATACCTGTGCACTTTTAATCAGGGATTTTGTTGGTATGCAACCCCAATTAAGGCATACACCTCCTAATTCAGATTTTTCAACAATTCCTGTTTTCATGCCTAATTGCGATGCACGAACAGCAGCCACGTATCCGCCAGGGCCGCTTCCAATAACTAACACATCATATTTCATATTTTATTATTTTTATTTTTACAGCAGGATATTAAGATATTCCAAATGTTAATATTAACAAAGATTTTACATTATCAGTGATTAATAATTTATTCATTGGCAATATTATACAAAGAATCTTAAAATAAAGAATATACTTAATATATACATCACTAATGACACTTCTTTGCATTTACCTGTAAATACCTTTATTAGCACATAGCTTAACATTCCAAAAGCAATACCTTCAGATATACTCATTGCTAAAGGCATAATTATTATTGTCAGGAAAACAGGTATAGCCTCAGCATAATCCTCAAGGTTTATTTTTTGAACAGGGCTTATCATAAATAAGCCTACCATAATTAATGCAGGAGCCGAAGCTGCTTTTGGTATCATAAGAAATACCGGGGAAAATATAAGTGCAACAGCAAACATGATAGCCACAACAAAAGCTGTCAATCCTGTTTTTCCTCCTTCGGCAACACCTGAAGCACTCTCCACATAAGTTGTAACTGTGCTGGTTCCCAAACAGGCACCTACTGTTGTACCAATAGCATCGGCAAACAGAGCCTGCCTGGCATTTGGCACACTGCCATTTTTATCCAGCATGCCTGCCTTTGAACTTACACCTACTAACGTACCGACAGTATCAAACATATCAATGAACAGAAATGTAAAAAGCACTATAAGCATATTAACAGAAAAAAGATTTGAAAAATCAAACTTAAAAAGAATAGGTTCAAGTGACGGAGGCAAACTAATCAGATTATATTCAGGCAAATTAGTAACTCCAAGAGGTATTCCGATAATTGTTGAAATTATGATACCTATAAGCAGGGCTCCTTTAATTCTGAATATTAGTAATATACTTACCAGTAATATGCCGGTGAGTGTAACCCAGACCGTATGACTAGACATACTGCCTAATGTTACAAGGCTGTTAGGGTCCTCAACAATAATTTTTGCATCCCTTAATCCGTTGAATGCAATAAACAGTCCAATGCCTGCTGAAATAGCGTGCTTTAGATTTAATGGAATGCTATTTATTATAGCTTCTCTTATATTAAGTATAGTCAGTATAATAAATATTATCCCCTCCAGGAATACTGCTGTCAAAGCTGTCTGCCAGCTATAACCCATACCAATAACTACGGTGTATGCAAAAAAAGCATTTAATCCAAGTCCGGGTGCCAGGGCAAACGGCAGTTTTGCCCAAAAGGCCATAACCAGGGTTGCTATACATGCGGATAAAGCCGTAGCAGTGAACAGGGCACCCTTATCCATTCCTGTTACACTTAAAATTCCAGGGTGGACAGCCAGAATATACGCCATTGTCATAAATGTTGTAAGTCCGGCGATTATTTCTACTTTAACACTTGTGCCCCTTTTATTTAATTGAAAAATTCTTTCCAGCATTCTATATCTTTTTATACATCTGTACTTATTAAGTAAACAAATTTATAAAATTTGATTAAAGTTGATATGGAATATGAAAATCAGGATAACAGATAAATCAACATTATTTATAGTCTGTTCTTAATACTTTAAATTCAGTTCTCCGGTTAAGAAAATGTGCCATCTCCTGTTGATCCTCATCTTCAAGGTTATTAATAAAGGTTTCAGTCAGTTTTGTGTTTACAGGAAGAAACGGATATGCTTCGTTATCTTTTTTATCTACTGTTTTAGGTATAGATTCACCATAACCTTTGGCAGATAACCGGTCTCGCGCTATATCTTTACTGATAAGATAGTCAACAACTGACTGTGCTCTTCTCCTGGAAAGATCCAGGTTGTAAGCATCGCTTGCCCTGGCATCTGTATGTGACCCCAACTCAATGGTAATATTGGGATTGTCATTAAGGACTTCAACAAGCTGATCCAGGGACACAATAGATTCGGGTCGTAATTCAGCCTTGTCTAATTCAAAAAAGATGTTTTCTATTTCAATAGGTTTATCAATAGGTGATAAATAAATCTCTGTTTCAAACTCTGTGCTCTGGTTTATTCCCTTGGTAGTTTCCCTTTCTTTACCTTTAAGATAATCCTCTTTTGATGCAATAAAAATATAATCAATGCCTGGTTGCAGCATAAATTTAAATGAGCCGTCTTTCCCGGTTTTAGATTCCAGGGTAATGCCGCTGCTGCTAATTGACTTAATCAATGCATCCTCAATAGGTTCATCAGTTTTTTCATCTTTAACTATCCCCGTTATACTGAACTTTAAAGGTGGTAAAAGAAAAGAGTATATGTCATCATTGCTTTTACCTTTTCTTGTTGAGCTTAAAAATCCGCTTTCCCTTTCAGCTTCAAAGACAATTCCAAAATCATCTGATGACGAATTTACAGGATATTGCATGTTTTCAATCTCCCATTCACCAATTTTGTTCATATTGGCTTTGAAAATATCCAGTCCACCCATTCCTATATGTCCGTCAGATGAAAAATAAAGAGTACCGTCAGCATGAACATACGGGAAAACCTCATCTCCTGAAGTGTTGATCCGGGGCCCAAGATTTTCGGGCTTGCCCCACTCAGCTGAAGGATTATCCCTTGTTACTCTCCATATATCCTTGCTGTTCCTGCCATCCGGACTTTTAATACTTCCTTCCATATCGGAAACAAAATATAATGTAAGCTCATCCTTTGTAATCGCAGGATGTGCAACAGTAATACTGTCGGCAGCCAATTCCAGAGACTGAACTTTAGTCCATTTTTCATTACTTCTTTTAGCTGTTAATATTTCACATCCCAGTGCTTTTCTTTTGCTTACATTGCACCTGGTAAAATAAAGAGTACTATAATCACTGTTGAAACAGGGCGTCCCTTCTTCTGCTTCTGTATTTACGGGCTCTTCCAAAGGTACCGGGGTGCTCCATTTACCTTTTCTGTCCATCGTTGACTCAAAAATATCACTGAATCCCTGGCCCGTTCCTCCATGTTCTGACTGACCTGTGGTCTCTTCCCTTGACGAGGTGAAAAATACCTGCTGGTAATCATTTCTCGAATAAAAAGGACTGTAATCACTCATTTTGGAATTGAAAAATTTCATTTCTTCAACAACATACCCGTTAGGAAATTCAATCCATTCTAGCGCCATATCACAGGAAAGCATTCCATCTGTCCCCCTGGGATCTTCAGGTACTATTTCCTTGTATGCCTGAAATTGTATTTTTGCCTCTTCATATTTCTCATTCATTTTTAATGCCTCGGCGTAATAATATATCGCTAAGGGATTTTCATAGTTTTTAGCAACAACCTTTCCGTACCATAATTCAGCCTGCTTGGTATCATTTGTTATTCTGTAACATTCTGCTACATGGTAGGCAATATTGAGTTTTTCCTTCTTATCGTTTGTTTTCTGATAAGCATCCTTAAACTGATCAATTGCTTCATAGTACTCACCCGCCTTAAAAGTAGAGAATGCACGTTCGGCTTTTTTACTTTGTGCTAGTAGCGGTGTTAATTCAGTAATTACCAGCAGGATAAGGATTATTTGATAAATTCTTTTCATTCCGGTTAATTTTATGAGGGAATAATTATACCAATATAATAATTATAAACTTTAATTATAACTTATAACGTTATTTTTTAGTATATGATAAATAAATATAATCAATTGGAAAAATAATTAATAGGAAATAGCACCACAAATATCACATATCTTATAGATATACTAGTTATTATCTGCACTTTTAAATCATTATATGTAATACTAAGGTTAATATATTTCCGGAATTAAAACCAAATATCCTGAAGTTATTATTTGGAAAATCAAAGCTTCAGATAATAAAAAATTAGATAAATAAAACATTTTAAAATTTATTACGTACACGTTAGCGGCTATTAACAATCAATAATTCTTTATGATTTAATAAATATATGAGCTATGAAGAGATTATTTTTGATTTTCTCTATTGTGTTTTTTTCAATTAGCACATTTTCCAACAGCTTAATAAGAGTCCAGGCGATGTACATTTATAATTTCACAAGATATGTTGACTGGCCCGATAATTACAAGTCGGAAGATTTTGTTATTGGAGTCCTTGGTGACGCAGAATTTTGTCAGGAACTGAAAAATTTCACTATGAATAAGAAGGTTGGCAACCAGTCGATTTCAGTTGTATGTTTTAACAGTATTGAAGATATTAAGAAGTGCCACATATTATATATTCCGGCAGACGGAGCTGTGCAATTTGGAAATATCCTGAGAAAAGTAAGCAATTACAGTAATTTGATTGTCAGCGAGAGTAAAGCACTATCCAATTATGGAGCAGCTATAAGCTTTGTCCTTGAAGATAACAAACTCAGTTTTGTTCTGAATTCTGAAAATGCAGCCAAATACGGATTGAAAATCAGTTCAACGTTGTGTAATATGGCTCAAACTTGTATATAAACATATTAACATCCTTAACATATACCCGGATTAAAGTTTGGGTATTTTTTTGTTAAAGAATATAATGAAGCACTTATGTGGGCCAGGGATGAAGACCTCACAAATATGGATATACAGTGAAATTAATCTCAGGCAGCTATTCTGTTCCTGTGTATATTAATTCTCCTTTTTATAAAAGTGTTTTCAAGTTTCAATAAAGTAATCAATTCATCAATTTCTTTAGTAATATTCATAAAGTATAGTGGCCTGTTATATATTTCTGAAATCCTTGCAAGTTCAAGTAAGATACGAAAACCATAGGAATCAATGAATTTTATTCCTTTTAGATTAAGTATGAGATTTATATTATGACTGCTGTCTTTTTTGAATATATCCTTTTCTATTGTTTCTTTGATTATATCAGCAATTAATATATCTATTCTTTTTACTTTCCTTAAAGTATAAATAATGTTTGGCTCTATGTAATCTCGGCGTATCATCTTAATTTCATTTTTATTTAATCTCTTCATTTATTATTCTTTATACTTTCTAAAATAATATTATCAAATAATATGCCATAATCAGGTAAGGTCAGTGTAATTATGTACTGCAGTGATTAAAGATGGCTTTTTCTAAAGTTGCTGAGGAAAATAAAAAACTGTAAACCAGATATTATAAGACAGATTTTTTATAATAACGCTTTTATGTAATGCTTATCATATTAATATATACTATTTTTTTAGTTTCAAAATAAGGCTCTTTGAAAAATTCACTAATCATAAATATCTGATATTCATAGCGAAGGGAATTTATTTCATGTAATATATCACCGCCTTTGAGATAAAACACTCCATTTTCAAATGTATTAACACTTTTTTTACTGACTTTATTTTGTATCATTTTGACAAATGAAGGCAGTGTTCCCACAGCACGGCTTATTACAAAATCATATTTTCCAGATGCGTCTTCTGCCCTTATATTCTCCGCGGAACAATTTTTCAGTTTCAGAGTATCGATAATTGCCTTAACAACTTTTATCTTTTTGCCTGTTGAATCAACAAGGTGAAATGTTGTTTCCGGAAAAAGAATACTTAAGGGTATGCCGGGCAATCCTCCTCCTGTACCTGCATCAATTACTCTTGTCAGGGGTTTGAAAAGAATAACTTTGCCTATTGACAGGGAATGAAGGATATGATGAAGATATAATGAATTTATATCTTTCCTTGAGATTACGTTTATTTTTGTATTCCAGTATTTATAAAGATCACCAAGTTTTTCAAACTTATCTTTTTGTTCTGATGTTAAACCCGGAAAGTATTTAACAATGCTGTGCATTAAATTGATTTAATATCTGATATTATCTGAGGATGAAACAAAGAAAACAGTATTATATTTTAGCTGTAGTATTTTTCAGAATATTATATAAGAGTTCTCTTGCCCTGAATAGCTGTGCTTTTACTGTTCCTATAGGTAATTCCAGTTCTTCTGCAATTTCTTCATAAGATAGTTCCCTGAAATAGCGTAATTCAATAAGCTTTCTATAGCGTGGTTTAAGTTTTGTAACAACGTTACGCAATAGCTTTGCCTTCTGCTGGCTGATAAGATTTTCCTCAGGATCAAGGCCTGGAGATTGAACTTCGTGCGTTGCTTTTTCATGTTCTTCATCATTCTGATCAAGTGAAACATGATTTGCCTTTTTCTTCCTGATAAAATCAATACAGTTATTTGTTGCTATCTTAAATAACCATGTACTGAATGCATAATTGGGAGCATACTGATTCAGGTTTTTAAATGCCTTGCCAAAAGCTTCAATAGTAAGATCCTCGGCGTCACTGGCATTGTTAACCATTTTCAGAAGCATATAATAAATAGCGTCCCGATATCTGCCCATAAGCTCTGCATATGCTTTTTGATCCCCCTCAGTGGCTTTTTGTACCAAAATATAATCGCGTTTTGCCTTATCTGATAAGTTGATATTTACTTCCATTGGCGTCTCCTTGGTCTTAATCGGATTGAAATTTGTAAAATAAAATTTATAATTACAGAGAAAATATCGAAAAATAACGAAGTTAGCAATAAATGCTTCTCTTTCAAACGTATCATTGCATTTTTTATAATAATAATTTGTATTAATGTTCTGGCTAAAAAAGCATAAATAACATTAACATCCGGAGCACTTCTTGATACCAGAAAAGCAAAAGAAGCATAAAAGAAAAATCTTGAAAAAGGCTCAAAACCCAGAAGCAATTTATGGACTCCCTTGTAATATTTTCCGGTTGAAAGATGCCGTTTTTTTTGTTTGGCCCATTGTTTGAATGACTCGGCAGGAACAGATCTCGTGTGGCTGTATTTGGATATCTCAATTGCAGTATTTGATTTGGTGCCATTTTCATTTACAAACAAATCATCATCACCTGAAAGCACATTATAATGAGATGCAAATCCTTTTTTTGCAAAGAATAATGATTTTCTGTATGCGAGATTCCGACCGACACCCATATAAGGTATTCCTGCAAGCTTGTAACTTAAGTATTGTATGGCAGTTGTCAGGGTATCGTACCTGATATAGTTATTTAACAGGCTGAATTTAGGGAAGTATCCTCCGTATCCAAGCACAATTGATTTTTCTTGTGTGAAATTTTCCTGTAGTCTGCTAAGCCAATGTTTACTCTCAGCCTTGCAATCAGCATCAGTAAATACTAATAATTCATTCTTGGAGGCCTTGATCCCAATAGTTATCGCAAGCTTTTTTCCATGTGAAAACTTTTTGTCCTCATTAATTGTTGTAGTACGTAAATTGGGATATTGCCTGATATATTTACCAATAACCTCATCTGTATCGTCACTTGAGCAATCATTTACAACAATTACTTCGTAATCAGGATAGTCCTGAGTTAAAATTGAAGGCAAATACATATCAAGGTTTGTTCCTTCATTCCTGGCGCATATAATTACTGATATCGGATCTTTCTTTTTTTTATAAACCCTTCTCCTGTAAAACAATAACCTGCTGTAAATTCCCAAATAATAGAATAATTGAATTATTAAACAGGCAATAAATATTCCAAGTATTATATTATAATGATTATCAGATAAATATTCAAGTATGTCCACGCCAGATGTATTCAGAATATTAGAACCCAATAATAGAAAATCAATTTAAAAAAATCTAAATATCAGGTTTTATTTTATTAACATATATTTATAGTTAATATACAAAAGATTAATATGTAAATCAAATTACTGACCTGCTATTGATACAATTATTATTCTCATTAATAGCTATATTTGCTTCAAATTGGATGAATTGATGAAATTCAGGGTAATAAAGAGGGATAATGATACGCATGCCAGGGTAGGTAAACTGTTGACTGATCATGGTGAGATTGATACACCTATATTTATACCTGTTGGGACTGCAGGTTCAGTAAAGGCAGTACATCAGAGAGAATTGGAAAATGACATTAAAGCGCAGATAATACTCGGTAATACATATCATCTTTATCTGAGGCCTGGCATTGATGTTATTCATGAATCAGGTGGATTGCATAATTTCATTAACTGGCATAAACCTATATTAACGGATAGCGGAGGCTACCAGGTTTTCTCTCTTGCTGATAACAGAAAATTGAAAGAGGAAGGGGCATATTTCAGCTCTCATATTGACGGCTCAAAGCATGTTTTTACTCCGGAGAGTGTGGTTGACATTCAGAGGAATCTGGGAGCTGATATAATGATGGCGTTTGATGAATGCACGCACTATCCATGTGAATATAAATATGCAAGAGATTCCATGATGCTTACTCACAGGTGGCTAAAACGGGGTATTGAGCGTTTTAATACTACTGAATCCCTGTATGGCCATAGCCAGTCATATATTCCAATAATACAGGGAAGTACTTACAGGGATTTAAGAAAGGAATCATCAGAAGCAGTTTGTGCATATGATACTGAAGGATACGCAATAGGAGGATTATCAGTTGGAGAACCAGTAGATGTGATGTATGAAATGCTGGAAGTAGTAACAGATATATTACCTGAAGACCGGCTTAGATATCTGATGGGAGTCGGAACACCTGCTAACATACTGGAAGCTGTTGCTATGGGAGTTGATATGTTTGATTGTGTCATTCCAACAAGAAATGGCAGAAACGGAATGCTTTTCACCAGCGAAGGAATTATTAATATCAAGAATCTTAAATGGAAAAATGACTATTCAGAATTAGATATAAAAGGAAAATCATTTGTTGACAGACAATATAGTAAAGCATATTTACGTCATTTAATAAATGCACAGGAAATTTTGGGTGCTCAAATAGCATCACTTCATAATTTAAGTTTTTATCTTTGGCTGATGGAAGAGGCCCGCAGTAAAATTCATGAAGGAAATTTTTATGAATGGAAAGATATTATGATTAAAAAGCTATGCACAAGATTATGAGACGAATTGGTCTGACGACAATAGATTTGTATATTATACGTAAATTTTTAGGGACATTCTTTTTTGCAATATTGCTGATTATTTTTATTGCGGTTATTTTTGATTTTTCTGAAAAGATTGATGATTTTCTTGAAAATAATGCCCCCCTTAAAGGAATAATCCTGGATTATTATTTAAATTTTGTGCCATATTTTGCTGTTCTTTTCAGTCCGTTATTTACCTTTATTGCAGTTATTTACTTTACCTCACGCCTGGCGTATAATACAGAAATAATAGCAATAATAACAAGTGGAGTAAGTTTTCACCGGTTACTGATACCTTATTTTATTTCTGCTGTTATTATAACTATTTTTTCATTTGTGTTAAATAATTATGTTATTCCATATGCCAATGAAAAGCGATTGATATTCGAAGAGAACTATTACCGTAATGCCCCTGTTTACAGGAAGCGAAATATACATAAACAGATAGAGCCCGGAGTATTTGTTTACCTTGAGAATTTTAATGTTAATAATAATTACGGACGTAGATTTTCGATAGAAAAATTTGAAGACGGGAGGCTTGTATCCAAACTGATATCAGATGATATAGTATGGGATAGCACCAAAAGCAAATGGAATGTAAGAAATTATTTTATAAGAAACTTCGAGGGGGAAAAGGAATCAATCGTTTCAGGCCGTTTTATTGATACTACTATTAATATGTATCCACAGGAATTTAAAAGAAGAAAAGAGGCGGTTCAGGCCATGACTTTAAACGAGCTGAATGATTTTATTAACATACAAAGGTTGCAGGGAGCAACAAATATTGATGAATTACTTATAGAAAAGCATAGACGTTTCTCATTTCCATTTTCTTCATTTATCTTAACGCTTATTGGCATATCAGTCTCATCACGTAAAGTAAAAGGGGGCATCGGTGTGCATATTGGTGTAGGACTGCTGGTTAGTTTTACTTATATCTTTTTCATGCAGTT
>CAZFHF010000075.1:0-11183 GCA_964518655.1 uncultured Bacteroidales bacterium
TGTACAAAGCATGGTCCAGGCAGTAAACTTTTGGTATCTGATAATACCATGTAATTGAGTCATCCCTTCCATTTACCTCGCCAATATTAAAATCATGATACGTTGTTATGGCTCCGAATTTTAGAGTATTTTGCGGATTCAGGTAATAGCCAAAATCAATTTTTGCTGAGTAATCCCTCAGAAATGCTTCCCATTTAAACATAAATTCTCTCTTTTCCCTCCCCAGCTTAATTTCATTCTCTATGGCATAGTCATAATTGCTTGCCAGGAGCGTCAGATTGGAAAACAGTTTCCTGTTTATTATATAGTTCCATCTTAAGGTAGCTGTATAATTGCCCCAGCTGAAAGTACTGCTTACATCCTCCCCTATGCTTAAGTCTGCGGCATCACGACCAAAGTATCCTGATAAAAACAACCTGTGTTTATCATTTAATGTATAATTTGCTTTCAGGTTAAGGTCATAAAAATGAACAGGTAGTTCAGGAATAGTATCATCCAGACTGTGAAGCATTTTGAATAACAGGTCATAATAAGTCCTCCTGCCCGATACTATTACAGATCCCCTGTTTTTTACTATCGGCAGTTCCAGTGTCAGCCTGCTGGATATTAGTCCTATGCCACCGTTGCCCGAGAATTTCTTATTGTTTCCGTCTTTCATTCTTACATCAATAAGTGATGATAAGCGGCCTCCATATTGTGCAGGTATATTTCCCTTATATAATTCAATATTCTTTATAGCATCATTATTGAAAACCGAAAAGAATCCGCCAAGATGGGAAGCATTATATACTACAGCTTCATCCAGCATCAGAAGATTCTGATCCCTGTTCCCCCCTCTGATGCTTATACTTGAACTGGCTTCACCTGTCAGCTTAACTCCCGGTAAAAGACTTAGTGTTTTTATTACATCGGTCTCACCCAGCATAACAGGGATCTGTTTTATTGTCCTGCTGCTTAATCTTATATTACTCATTTTAGTTGACAGTATATTATCATTTCTTCTTTCAGCAGTTACAACCACTTCGTCAATATTTTCCACTGCCGGCTCAAGGTTTACATTCAAAGTGATATCATTATTTAAATCAATTTCAACTTCCTTATTTGTAAATCCCAGGTAATTAAAAACAAGCATATATTTTCCGGGTTTAAGTGTCAGGGAATAGAATCCATATGAATTTGTTACAGTGCCGGTTAGTGACTCCTTAAAATATATGTTCGCTCCAATCAGAAGTTCTCCGTTACTTTCATCATTTATATAACCGCTTATAGTATAAGTTTGTGCATGTAACGCAGCTGCTATTATAAGAAAAATTAAAAGAGTATTTGCCTTTTTCAGCATTAATATCAGTTTGTGTATTTTAAGCTTAATTTATAAAATTATCAAATTAACAAATATTATACCAGCGATTATTATATTAAAACTGATACTTATCACTATATGTCGTTTAAATAGTAACTTTGTACTACAGACTTCAAGTAATAAATTGTATATAATAAAAACCACAAAACAATTTACTCAATGAACGTCATAAAATCAAAAATTGATGCTACCAATTTCGGTTCAATTACAATTAACGGTATCAGGTATGATAATGATGTAATAATCAGACTTGGCAATTCAATAGAGAAAAGAAAAAAGAAGCTGTCAAAGGAAAAATACGGGACATCTCATATTGTATCAAAAAAGGAGGCAAAATTCATATATGAGGAGGGTGCAAAATATATTATTATTGGATCAGGTCAGTATGATGCTTTGAAATTATCTGATGAAGCACTTGAATTTTTTAAAAACAAAGGATGCAAAGTTATTTGCAAAGCCACACCGGATGCTGTAAAAGTATGGAATGAAACAACCGGCTTAAAGGCCGGTATGTTTCATGTTACATGCTGAATAGCTACTTCCTGATATTATTATGGCTTTGGAACGCTATTTATTATTTATTTTAAGGGGCGGTAAGCTCCTGCAAAATCTGCTTCCTTTTCAGGGTATCCAAGAAGCTTTATCACTTCTTCCGGAATTTTTCCTGCCTTATATCCCGGCAATCCCTTTATCAGCTGGTAATTATGCAGTACATCGCTTTTAAATATTGGTCGTATTTCATTGTTATAATATTTGCCTTTTGACTCAAATCCTGAATGCACCTTATTTAAATCTTCAGGGGATTCAAATCGCAACTGGCAATCATCGTTTGTTGCAGGACTCCATAAAATTGCCGGACATGAAGTTTTATCCCTGTCACGTACATATATATTATTATCCAGTTGTTTCACCATTGGTTTATTAAGCTCCTTGCACAACGTATCTGAAGGTTGCCAGACAAACAATAGCGGTCTGTGGAAACTGCTGTCTCCTGTAAGCAGATTGTTCACAAATACATGGCCGTAACGTTCATCAACATCAGGACCTGTGCTGGGATGCCAGCCGAAATGGTCGCCTGCTTCACTTCGTTCATTACGCCCGATACATGCAATGCTATTTACCAGTGTATTATTGTACATTTTCACATTCGAGCTGTTGAGCACAAATATGCCCTGGTCACAGTTCACAAAAACGTTTCCGGCACATATCGCTCCTTTTGATATCTCAAAAAAGAACCCGTTATCGGCAGGCCAGGGTTTCTTCTTGTTAAACTCCCTGTCCATTAAACCGACATTCTCTATCCAGTTGTTAATAAACACGCCGTCGACATTACCTACGTCATACCAGATGCCGTTCGAATACGGAAGGTCGATAACCAGGTTATCCCTGCATGTTACGCGGTGGCTCTGATTAAAGATCTTTACCGCTGCGGGATAGTATCCCGTAAGCCTTTCTATATTGTTGCTGGTAAATATGTTTTTCTCAAGCAGGACATCTGAGGATGCTATGATATACAGGCCTTCGGTGCTTGTGTTGCTGACCTTGCAGTGCCTGACCGTCAAATTGTCTCCCCTGAGAAAAGCTGCAACGCGCGAACCATATGAAATATCACAGTGCTCCAGGGTCGTTCCTGTTACCTGCTTTCCGTGGTCAGCTTCTGCAGATATGCCCTCCGGCTCTGTTCCTTCAACTTCAATAATACAACGTGCATACTGTGTAAAAGTTATGCCTTTTATTACAGGTCCTTTTCGGTCAGATGTTTTGCCATGGCACTCTTCGGTTGTCCTGTTGATAGCTATGTTAAAAGCAGTTATTTCCACCAGCCGGTCTGTGGGATCGACATTAATATATACCTTTCCGGAATCATAGTTTATGAAGTAAGAATTCTCATCAACTTCACCTTCCCAGCCTGCAGATTGAAGAAATTTGCCATCCACAAATACCATATCATTGTTAAACCTGTGCATTGGTGTTTCTGCACCATTTCTATGACGCCGCCACCAGTCCTGGGGATATGAGGGAAACAGTTTATCCCATGAGGTTACCCATAAGCCTGTTCCTTCTTTCTCCCAATCCGTTGCAATATAAGTACCTTTAAAAACAGGCTGTTCATCTTTATAGGGTTGAATGGTAATTCCCTGGTTTAACATAAGGTTGCCTGTACGGTAGGTCCCGCCGCGCATCACAATAACATCACCTGTAACTACGCGTTCAATGGCTGCTTCAATTGTAGTCGGCTGTTGAAGCGACTCTCCCGATGCTTCAGTCTTACCATCCGTTGCAACAAAGTATATTTTTCCTTCAGTCTTTGGAATTTCGTAAGTCAGCCGCAAAGGGCCGTAAGGCCCGCCTGAAGGCTGCGTTTCTGCAGTCAAGTACCCTAACGTTAGAAATGCCAGAATACATATGCTTCTGAGCAATTCATCCCGCTTCATTATCCCAATATTCAGATGTGAAAATCCTTTAGTATCAGAAATAAACCGTTTTGCTTTTTTTAATCCCATTTTTTAATTGTTTTAAATATGTTCGACAAATATTATTATATCAGGCAGGTTCCTGCCGGTCCGGAGGGGCTCGAACCCTCGACCCCATGATTAAGAGTCACGTGCTCTGCCAACTGAGCTACGGACCGGATAATTAATACTTAATAATCCCTTTTTTCAAATTTCTCCCTGTTCTTCTCCTCTATTCTGTTAACAATAACATATAGCAGTAATATTAAAACTATTACACCTATTAGTATATAAATACCGGCAATAAGCATTTTATAAAAGCTTTAAAATTATATACTCATAATTAAAAAACATCAGAATGACCGGAATTTCTACTACTTTAATTTTACTGCAGTACCATATGCCAGAATTTCAGACGCGCCGGCCATAACTGCTGAAGTCATGAACCTCACATTTAAAATAGCATCAGCACCCATACGCTGACCGTCTGCCATCATTCTCTCAAGCGCCTGCTCCCTGGCATCTGCCATAAGCTTTGTGTATTCCGAGATCTCTCCTCCGACAATATTTTTCAGCCCGGCAAAAATATCCCTGCCAATATTTCTTGCTCTCACAGTACTGCCTCTTGCCAGACCCAGAGTTTCCAAAATCTCTTTTCCGGGAATTGAATCAGTTGATACAATAATCATATTTTTTAATTTTTAAAACTATAAAAATGAATAAAAAAAATAATATCACAGCATTAAAAATACCAAATATCTGAATTTTTTTACTGTTATTTCAGCAAATTCTTTTCCTGTCTAGTATAATTAACTTCTTATTTATTACTAAATTTGATTATATTTTCCTTTAATCAAATATAAAGAAATGAATTACGGTAATATTTTAAGATCTTTAACCATTTTGCAATTAATAGCATTACAGTCATTCTTCTTTACATCATGTAATTCACAAAATAATAAAACTCAAGATATGCAGAATTCATATAAAGAACCAGAAAACAGGGAGCCTGTTGTTGCCGGCCAGTTTTATCCCGGACGTTCAGATGAATTAAGTGCAGAGCTTATTAAACTTTTCTCGGAAGCAGAAGAAAAAAAATGCAAGGGCGATGTTCTGGCTATAATTTCGCCGCATGCTGGTTATGTCTTTTCGGGCGGCGTTGCAGCATCAAGCTTTAATCAGATAAATCCAAGGAAGAAATATAATAATATTTTTGTTATTGGTTCAAGCCACAGAATTTCTTTTGACGGGGCTTCAATATATAATAAAGGCAATTATGAAACGCCCCTGGGAATGGTGAATGTTGATCTTAAAATTGCCAATAACCTTATTAACAAATACGATTGTTTTAAATTTAAGCCTGATGCACATGCATTTGAGCATAGCCTGGAGGTACAATTGCCATTTCTGCAGCATATAATGGAAACTGAGTTTACAATTATTCCAATCGTGGTTGCAACACAGTATCCTGAAACCTGCAAAAAAATAGCAAATGCTCTGAAGCCTTATTTTACTTCTGACAACCTGTTTGTTATAAGTACCGATTTTTCACATTATCCATCATACGAAGAGGCTTGTAAAGTCGATAATTTAACTGCCGACGCAATTATTTCCGGCAATCCCGATATGTTGCTGTCCACTATTAAAAACAATGCCGGAATGAACATTTCAAACCTGGCAACCAGTTTATGCGGCTGGACATCAGTCCTGGTACTGATGTATATGGCTGAAAATACTGATGATATAAAATATTATCCAATACAATACAAAAACTCAGGCGACGCGCGCAACTATGGTGATAAATCAAGGGTTGTAGGGTATTACTCAATTGCAGTTGCAAAAGATACCGAGAGTACACTTCCTGAGAGCAGCGGGGAAAAAGAAAATCAAAAAAAAAAAGACTTTGAATTAACAGAGAAGGATAAGAAGATATTACTGGATATTGCAAGAAGTACTGTTGAAGATTATGTCAATAAAAAAAGTATTCCAAAAATAAATCCTAAAGGTTTTTCAGAAAACCTTCTGACCAATACAGGGGCTTTTGTCACTCTGCATAAATACGGTAAGCTTCGTGGTTGTATCGGAAGATTTGAGCCGGATAAAGAATTATACAAGGTAGTTCAGGACATGGCAATATCAGCAGCTACCAGAGACTACAGGTTTAGTCCTGTGAAACCTGATGAGCTTGATGATATTGATATTGAAATCTCCGTGCTTACACCTCTTAAAATGATTAATTCAACTGATGAAATTGTTCTTGGAAAACATGGTATTTATATAAAGAAGGGATACAGCTCAGGTACTTTTCTTCCGCAGGTTGCAAACCAGACAGGATGGGGCCTTGAGGAATTTCTGGGACATTGTTCAAGAGATAAGGCAGGTATTGGATGGGATGGATGGAAAGATGCTGATTTATATACTTATGAGGCATTGATTTTTTCAGAGAAAGAAACAGATCATTGATTCAGATAGAAAAATACTTTTAATTAAATGAATTCCCCTTACCTATTGCTGCCTACGGGCGTATTGTTGCTGTTTTTATACCTGCTGACACTTATTCTATCACGAATATCTGTTATTAAACTTACAACACACAGAAAGATATGGAACATACTATTATTTCTGACATTTTTTGTCACAGCTATTCTGGGATTAATACTTGCCATTCAGGTTAATTACAGGATTAAAATACCTTTTGTTAAGCAGCTGCTTACTTTGCATGTTGATTTCGGAATTGCCATGACTATGATAGCTGTCTTTCATTTTTTATGGCACTGGAATTATTATTTAGCCCTTTTTAAAAAAAGAAAGCGCAAAGAAGGCATAATAGAGGAAAAACAAGTTAATGTTATTATGAGCCAGGAATTGCAGGAAGAACCTGCCAAAACAGGAATGACAGCAGTACTTCCGATAATTTCTTTGGGTTTCTCTGCTATTCTTGCCCAGATAGTCCTGCTCAGAGAGTTCCTTCTTCTTTTTAACGGGAATGAACTTATCTGCGGCCTGATACTCGCAAACTGGATGATATTAACAGGTACAGGTGCATATTTTGGAAAGCTTAAAAAAAACTCAGGATACTCTAAAAACTTCATCTTCTTTGCGTTAATATTACTCGGACTAATACCCCCGGTTACTGTATTCCTTTTAAATAATCTTAAAAATATTGTTTTTGTACCGGGAATCGAAATCGGACTTTTTCAGATTCTTTACAGTTCACTGATAATACTTATACCTTTCTGTATGCTGTCAGGCTTCCTGTTTACCTACCTGGCTGCAAAGCTGTCAGATGATTTCAAAGTTAACCTGATTGAAAAAGCATATGCATACGAGTGTATCGGCAGTATTATTGGCGGCGGTTTATTCAGTTTTCTTCTTGTATATTTCTTCAGCACTTTCCGGATTCTGGGGATTTTGCTATTCATAAATGTCATTATCGCACTTTCACTTGCTTTAAGATCAAAACTGACAATAGATAAAGCAGTAATATTGATTATCTCACTTTCGTTTTGTATTACAGCATTTGCAACTGACCTGGACTCATTTTCAAAAAGTGCCCTGTTTAAAAATCAGGAACTTATTTTTTTAAAAGATACACCTTACGGCAATCTTGCAATAACAAAAACAGGAGACCAGAAAAACTTTTATGAAAATAACGTACTCCTGTTTACCACTGATAATATGGCGGAAAATGAGGAAGCAGTGCATTATGCTATGATACAACATCCTAACCCTGAAAATGTGTTGTTAATTTCAGGTGGTATCTCCGGAATAACAGATGAGATATTAAAATATGACGTTTTAAAAATAGACTATGTTGAAATTAATCCGTGGATATTCAGACTTGGAGAAACTTATACAGAGTCGCTTAAAGATGAACGTATAAATACAATCGACAGGGATGCACGCCTGTTCCTTAAAAAAACATCAGGTAAATACGACGTTGTGCTGATTAATCTGCCAGAGCCATCAACAGCCCAGCTTAACAGATATTATACCATAGAGTTTTTCAGGGAGCTAAAAAAAAGACTTGACAAAAAAGCTGTTATCTCATTAAGCCTTCCATCAACCCTTAACTATATAAGTAAAGAAGCAGCAAGAGTAAACTCAGTAATTTATGCAACGTTAAAGAAGGCATTTAAAGACGTAATAATAATACCCGGCGAAAGAAATTATTTTATTGCCTCCAACAGTAAACTTAATATTAATATTGTAAAATTAATCGATGAAAAAGGTATAGATAATATATATGTTAACCGTTATTACATGGATGATGCGCTGCTGAAACAGAGAAGTGATTACATCCTGTCAAATCTTGTTCAGGATATTGATATTAACAAAGATTTCAGGCCTGTATCATATTTTAACCAGCTTATATACTGGATAAGCCAGTTTAAAATAGATTTAAGAATTTTATTGATAGTATGTGTTATCATATTTACAGGATTGATAATATTAATAACCAGGTTAAATCATGTTAACCTTGGAATGTTTATAGCAGGTTATACTGCTGCATCGGTTGAGGTAATACTAATTGTTGCTTTCCAGATAATATACGGGTATGTCTATCATACACTGGGGATAATAGTGACAATATTTATGGCAGGTTTGTCACTGGGGGCGCTTACAAGAAGAAAGTTATTTCCCAGGCCAGCAGTAAATCATTATATACTTTTGCAGTTTGCCCTCGGTATATTTACTGTTATTCTGCCGTTTATAATTTTATTTGCGAATAAACTGTCAGTCTTTACTGAACTTGTTCATATAATATTCCTTTTATTGACAATGATTGTATCTTATATAGTAGGCCTTGTATTTTCTATGGCAACTCTTCTGCAGAAGGAAGGAATATCCAGTATATCAGCAAAAGTCTATAGCATTGACCTTGTTGGTTCTGCACTGGGAGCATTAATTATCTCAGTTTTATTGATTCCTTTAACAGGAATAATATATGCATGCTTAATAATGGCTGTTTTAAATTTCCTTGCTGCCTTTTTTTCTTTATCAAAAATGAAAAGTATTTACCCGGTATAATTATAAATATTATTGTATAAATATTTACATTTAAATTAACTAATAAAATCCTTAGTATTATGAGCAAACTTACCATCTTTATAATTTTTATATTAGCTACTTTTAACGCCTCCTGCCTCGAGCCGGAGAGAATATTTCAAACAATGGAAAAGGAAATTAACCTGAACTGGCAGTTCAGGCAGGCTGACAGTGATGAATGGATGGAAGCAGATGTACCCGGGTGTGTACATACCGACCTGATGAAGAATGGTAAAATAGATGATCCTTTTTATCGTCTTAATGAGCACGATATTCAATGGATTGACAAAAAAGACTGGGAATATAAAACCAGCTTTGAGGTTGAAAGAGAAATACTTGACAAAGACCATATTGAACTGTTGTTCAAAGGACTTGATACTCAGGCGGATGTTTACCTGAACGGAAAACGAATATTAATTGCAAGCAACATGTTCCGGGAATGGGCTGTTGATGTTAAAGATAATCTTAAACCGGAAGGAAATGAACTGGCTATTTACTTTCATTCACCTGTTAACACAGCTTTGGAAAAATATAACAGCCTGAATTATGAGATCCCTGTGTCGAACAACGACCTGTCTGAGCTCGGCGGACTCGGAGATAAAAGAGTGAGTGTTCACATCAGGAAGGCGGGTTATCATTTTGGCTGGGACTGGGGGCCCAGACTGGCTACAAGCGGCATCTGGAAACCGATCATACTTCATGGCTGGAATACCGGAACAATAGAAGATTTGTTTGTCAGGCAGAAAGAATTGACTGATAAAGAAGCGAAACTTACTGCAGAAATAAATATCAGGGCATTATCAGTGGTTGGTGCAAAACTTGTTTGTGAAATTGACGGTCAGGAGGCTTCAACTAACGATATTGAACTAAAAAAAGGTGAAAACATTTTCACTGTCCCCTTAAAAATTGAAAATCCGGGACTATGGTGGCCAAATGGACTTGGTAAACAAAAGCTGTATAATATCAGCGTAAAACTGGCAATAAGCAGTAATATTTTATCTAAAAAATCAGTACGCATAGGATTACGTACTGTTAATGTCGTTCAGGAGCCGGATACGGCAGGAAGAAGCTTTTACTTTGTAATTAACGGTGTGCCGGTATTTATGAAGGGGGCCAATTATATTCCCCGGGATGTATTTCTAAACAGGGTAACTCCTGATCATTATAAATATATTATTGAATCGGCTGTGAATGCGAACATGAACATGCTTAGAGTATGGGGCGGCGGAATATATGAGAAAGATATATTTTATGACTTATGCGACGAATATGGTATTCTCGTATGGCAGGATTTCATGTTTGCATGCGCTATGTTTCCCGGTGATGAGCAGTTCCTGGACAATGTAATGCATGAAGCTGTTGACAATGTTACACGCCTGCGTAATCATCCCTCCATAGCTTTGTGGTGCGGTAACAATGAATGCCTTAGCGGATGGGTATACTGGGGATGGAGAGAAATGGTGATAAGAAAATACGGCAAAGAAACGGCAGATATTATCTGGAAAGGCTATGATGACCTGTTTCATCATATTTTGCCCCAGGTTGTCAAAGAACTCGATAATGACAGATTATACTGGTCATCATCTCCCTGCGCAGGATTTGGCGAACCTTCCGACTGGCGTTCAGGGGATATGCATTACTGGGGTGTATGGTGGGATAAAGAACCATTTGTAAACTACCGTACCAATATTGCCAGGTTTATGTCAGAATACGGCTGCCAGTCATTTCCAGGATATAACACAGTCTGTAAATATACTATAGAGGAGGACCATGATATCTATTCCAAAGTAATGGAATCCCATCAGCGTGCAACAAACGGAAATAAAGTGATTAACTACTACATGAAGCAAAATTACAGGAAGCCTGAGAATTTCAGAATGTTTCTTTATACAGGCCAGCTGCTGCAGGCTGAGGGTGTTAAGGTAGCTATGGAAGGGCACCGTAAGCACATGCCTTACTGCATGGGAAGCCTGTACTGGCAGATAAATGACTGCTGGCCGGTTACATCATGGTCAAGCATCGATTATTATGGACAGTGGAAAGCTCTGCACTATTATGCCCGTAAAGCTTTTAATGATATTTTGATATCGCCCGAAACCGATGGCGAAACAACAAAAGTATTTATTGTATCTGACAGATTAAAAGAAACACCCGCAACAATGGAGCTTATGATTATGAATTTCACAGGCAAACAATTATGGAACAACAAGCAGGAGATTACCATCCGGCCGAACGCAAGTCAGGTGTATTTTAACGGGGAAAATACCATGTTACTTGGTAATCAGGAAAAATCTTCGGTATTATTATATGCAAAAGTAAAA
>CAZFHF010000076.1:0-11146 GCA_964518655.1 uncultured Bacteroidales bacterium
ATCATGACGTCCAAAGCGCATATATACGGGCCCTTTATATTCAGCAATTTTCCTGGTCATTTTTCTTGTTTCGATACCATCGACAGGGGCAAGCACTGTCATGTTAGGTATAGCCCTCATGATTGCTATATCTTCAACAGACTGGTGTGTTGATCCGTCGCCGAAATCTGACAGTCCGGCGCTTGAACCGACAATTTTTACATTTAGCTTAGGTATGCATACGCCCTGGCGTATCTGGTCAAATGCACGTCCTGCTGCAAACACGGCAAATGAGTTTGTGAATGCTATTTTACCGGTCAGGGACAGTCCCCCGGCAAAGGATGTCATATTCGCCTCTCCGATTCCCATCTCGAAAAACCTTTCCGGAAATTCCTGTTCAAACAGGCAGGTCATTGTTGACTTGCTGAGGTCGGCTTCGAGCACGACAATATTTTTATTTTTTCTTCCCAGCTCGAGTAGTGTCTCGCCATAAACCTGCCTTGGATTTTGTATATTCATATCTGTTATCCTTTATTATATCAATTCTTTACATGCCTGTTCAAACTGTTCCTGTGTAAGCTCGCCGTTATGATAGGCGGCGACATGTTCAGCAAAAGCTATGCCTTTACCTTTAACTGTTGTGGCAACAATCATTTTGGGCCGGGCCTGTATTTTGTCAGCCTGATCAAGGGCTGCGATGATCTCTTTGATGTTATGCCCGTCCACTTGAGAGACATGCCAGCCGAAAGCTTTCCATTTTTCAACAAGAGGGTTTGTATCATAACGTTCAATAATGGGCCCTGTTGCCATCAGTCCGTTTTTATCAAGTATGGCAACCAGGTTGTCCAGCTTATAGTATGATGCTGTCATTGCTGCTTCCCATATCTGTCCTTCGGCAATCTCTCCATCGCCAACCATGCAGTATACTTTACTGCTTTTATTGTCTATGCGCAATCCGGCAGCCATGCCGCAAGCCATGGACAAGCCCTGCCCCAGGGATCCGGTATTGGCTTCTATGCCGGGGGTGGTTTGCATGTCGGGGTGGCCCTGGAGCATAGCACCCAGCTTTTTAACATTTAATATTTCTTCCCCGGGGAAGTACCCGCATTCCGCAAGTGCAGCGTACTGCACGAGTGCCGCATGCCCTTTGCTGAGAAGGAACCTGTCACGCTCTACCCAATGCGGATTTTTAGGATCATGTTTCATTTTGTGAAAGTAAAGTACAGCAACAATCTCGGCCAGTGAGCATGAACCGCCCAAATGCCCTTTCTGGCCGACACCAATCATTTTTATGATATTGAGCCTTAGTTTGTGAGCTTTTTTCTCAAGTTCGGGAATTGTCAAATTCATTGGTTTCCTGTTATTTCAATAGTTTTTTTATACAGATAATATATTGTATTATACAAGTCCGGTTAAATTATGAATTTTTTATTGGAAATAAAAATGAAAAGGGACAGCGCCCTGAAAAAGGACAGCGCCCTGTAAGGGCGCAGTCCAAAAGGGCGCTGTCCCTTTTTTATATGGAACAATTTATTAAATATTTTGTCGTTATATATACTTTTAAGGAAAAGTACAATTGAAAAAACTATTAAATTTATAACCGTTTATGAAAAAGCTGACAACCATATTAACATGCATAATTCTTGCAACGATATCCCTTACCTCATCAGGCCAGGGCCACGGCGTGCATGGCTATTACGATAATGCAATAGGTGTAAGGGCAGGATCGCCCTCAGGCTTAACATTCAAACATTTCTTCAGCTCATATGAGGCATTTGATGTTATCGCAAATTTCTGGCCATATGGATTCGGCGTCACAGGCCTCTATGAGATACATGCAAATGCATTTGATGTCGAAGGTCTTAACTGGTACTACGGCGGCGGCGGGCATCTGCATTTTTATGCCATAGAGACCAGCATCGACAGGTGGGAAAGCAGGGAAAAAGCATCAGGTGTCGGACTTGGAATTGACGGTGTGCTGGGCATCGAATATGTGATCCCGAATATCCCCTTTACATTAAGCCTCGACCTTAAGCCATGCCTCGAAGTAACAACCTTCGGCGATATATACC
The DNA here is from genome assembly GCA_964518655.1 of uncultured Bacteroidales bacterium. Taxonomy (GTDB): domain Bacteria; phylum Bacteroidota; class Bacteroidia; order Bacteroidales; family UBA10428. The sequence continues at coordinate 2,052 of CAZFHF010000076.1, forward strand.
CCTCACTCGATCCCGGGTTATCAATACGCTATAATTTCGGAAACTTCTACGGATACTAACCCTCCCTAACCGGCAACAAGCAACTCGCGCCTGCTCCAGACTTAGTCGGGATTAGCAGGGCAGGCATAAACCCTTCAGTTAATAACATCCGGGTTTTCAACAATTAACGAAGCATAAAAAGTATTAAATTGCATGATTGCAATTGATATATTCGTTAATCAAACATTGTCTGTCATGAAAGAAACCAGACTCTGCAGCGCCTCTCCGCGAGGAAGATATCTTTCTTTCACAGGCATAGCCATGTACCTTTTATTCATATCAGCACCCATTAATTTTTCATTTGCTCAAGCCCCTGCAATAGAATGGCAAAGATGTTACGGCGGGACAGATAATGAATATCCTGCAGGTTCAATTCAGCAAACAGCTGACGGCGGTTATTATATTTTTGGCAAGGCTTATTCAAATGACGGGGATGTACATGGTCAGCACGGAGACGCGGATCTCTGGGTTGCCAGGTTGAACTTTGCCGGTGATACACTGTGGACAAGGTGTTTTGGCGGCGGAGCAGATGAATCACCCGGCAATGGCTTTCAGACAGCTGATAGCGGCTTTATTATTTCAGGCAGTACTTATTCCGAAGATGGTGATGTTTCAGGAAACCATGGCACATCGGATGCATGGGTGGTAAAACTGGATGCAAACGGCGATACAAGCTGGACAAGATGTTACGGCGGCAGCTCCATGGAAATTGCCTTTTCAATACGGCCGACTGTAGACGGGAATTATATCCTGGCATGCTTGGCAGTGTCAGATAACGGCGATGTTAAAAATAATTACGGAGGGAGTGACGCGTGGATAACAAAGCTTGATCTTAACGGCGATACGTTATGGTCAAAATGCCTCGGAGGCACCGGTTCAGATAATGCAAATTATGCTGTTCAGACTGATGATAAAGGATTTATAATGGCCGGAGGTACCACATCCCATGATGGTTATGTGTCAGGTGGCCATGGTTCCTTTGATTCATGGGTAGTAAAACTCGACTCCGTGAGGGATACAGTGTGGACAAAATGCCTCGGAGGTACTTCGTGGGATCAGGCAGGATGTATTAGAAAAACAAGCGACGGCGGGTATATTTCCGCAATGTATTCTAACTCTGATGACGGTGATGTTAAAACAAATCACGGAGGATTTGATTTCTGGATCGTTAAAATGAATTCATCAGGTGACATACTCTGGACAAAAATCCTTGGAGGTAGTTATGATGAAAAGCCATATTATATTACGGAAACAAATGACAACGGATATATTGTTGCCGGTTATTCCGGCTCGGATGACGGAGATGTCACCGGCAATATGGGAGGTGATGATGCCTGGATTGTGAAGCTAAACCAGAATGGCGAAAAGCTGTGGGATAAATGCCTGGGAGGATGGGACCAGGATGAGGCACATTGTATAATACAAACAGATGACGGAGGATACCTTGTAGCAGGCACTACACGCTCGCAGGACGGCTATGTCACCGGCCATCACGGCGAAACGGATATCTGGGTTGTTAAACTTTCTTCCGACAACACAGGTAATAAGCCGGTTATGTTAAAAGACAATATGATTACCGTATCTCCCAATCCTTTGTCCGGTTATTCTGTTATTGAATTCCCGAATCCTTGCCATGAAAATTATAAGCTTACCGTCACTGACCCCGCAGGCAGAATAGTGAGGACCATCAAAGATATTACCGGTGATGAGTTTCTTTTCGAAAAGGAAAACCTCCAAAAGGGCATTTACTTCATCGAACTAATTGGTGATAAATATTACAGAACCCAAATTATTGTTAAGTAAAAGTTCTGTTGATGAATTAAACTTTATTAAATAACAATAAACAAATTTCAAATAACAAATAATATGCAAATTCCAATATTCAATATTTAAAAATTGCTTTTCATCTTTGGTAATTGATATTTGGAACTTATTTGTTTTTTGTGTTTTGTTATTTGGAATTTAGTATCTCCTGTTTATTAAGTTCTCTCCAAAGCATATCCTTCAGCCTGCCGATATTGTGGTTTGTTATCGCAGACATGAACAGATACGGGATACCAGGCAGGTCTTTTTCAATATCTTCAGTAAGCTCCTCATCGACAAGGTCGGATTTTGATATTGCCAGGATCCTTTTCTTGTCCAGCAGTTCGGGATTATATGTCTTCAGCTCCCCCAACAGTATCTTATATTCGTTGTGCACGTTGCCGCTGTCAGAAGGCACCATAAACAGCAATACCGAGTTCCTTTCTATATGCCTCAGGAACCTTAATCCCAGTCCTTTGCCCTCGCTAGCCCCTTCAATTATCCCGGGTATATCGGCCATGACAAAAGACTTCCCTTCCCTGTATGAAACAATACCAAGATTTGGTGTGAGTGTGGTAAAAGGGTAGTCGGCGATCTTCGGCTTGGCTGCCGAAACAACTGACAGCAATGTTGACTTCCCTGCATTGGGAAAACCCACAAGTCCGACATCCGCAAGCACCTTAAGCTCGAGCAGGTACCATCCCTCAACCGCCGGTTCACCAGGCTGTGCATACCTTGGTGTCTGGTTTGTTGCCGACTTAAAATGAGTGTTCCCCAGTCCGCCCCGGCCTCCTGCAACCATGATCCTTACATCGCCATGCTCGGTGATCTCGAACAACTGTTCCCCTGTCTCTTCATTCCTGGCTATTGTTCCCAGGGGCACCTCAATAATAACATCTTTGCCGTAAGCACCGGTCTTCATTGCTTTAGTGCCATTTGCGCCGTTCCCTGCAAATATATGCTTCCTGTAACGCAGGTGCAGCAATGTCCACAGATTCCTGTTTCCCTTAAGTATAACATGCCCTCCCCTGCCTCCGTCGCCGCCGTCAGGGCCGCCTTTGCGCGTGAACCTGTCCCTGTGCAGATGCGCGGAACCTGCACCGCCCCTGCCGGACCGGCAGAATATCTTTATATAATCAACAAAATTAGCTTCCGGCATTGTCGGGTGGTATTAAGTATTAAGAATATAATTATGTCAGCAGTCCGGGAATATTATATTTAACATGAACCTTACAAAGTGTCAATAACTCTGCAAAGCCTTACGAAAATATCATCAATAGTACCCATGCCCTGCACCGGGCGGTATTTACCCCGACTTTCATAATAATCAATAACAGGCGCAGTTTCATTGTTATAGACATTTATCCTGTTCTCAATGACAGAAATGTCCTGATCATCAGCCCTTCCCGAATCCCTGCCCCTGTTTAACAGGCGCTTTACCAACTCATCCCGTTCAACAGTGAGCATTATCATTGCAGTGATGGGTGTGCCTTTTTTCTCCAGCATATTATCAAGCGCCTCAGCCTGGGCAATCGTTCTCGGGAAACCATCAAAGATAAATCCCCTGGCATCAGCATCACGATCAATTTTTAATTCAATCATCCCGATAACAATATCATCAGGAACCAACGCACCTTTGTCCATATACTTTCTTGCCTTAAGTCCCAGTGATGTTTCCGTAGCCAGCTCACTCCTCAGTATATCACCCGTCGACAGGTGGACCAGATTATACCTCTCAATAATATTTTCAGCCTGCGTTCCCTTGCCTGCACCCGGAGGCCCGAATAATACAATATTCAGCATAATAATTCAGTTTATTAAATATCTTTTTTATCCGCCCAAATTTATAAATATAACTGCAATTAACTGTTTATAACCGTATAAATATCCTTAAGGTTCCTGCCAAAACCTTTATAATCCAGCCCGTAGCCCACAACAAAATCTCCCGGTATTTCAAAACCCGTATAATCAGGTTTAATGTCCTTCTTCAAACGTGAGGGTTTAATAAGCAAGGTGGCAATTATTATCTCCTTTGGTTCATATGCCCTTAACTGCCTCAGCACATCATCCATTGTCACTCCCGAATCAATAATATCTTCAAGGATAACCACCGTTTTGCCCGTTATCTGCTCATTAAGTCCTATAAGCACTTTTACACTGCCTGTGCTTGCTGAACCGTGATAGGTTGCCAGCTTGACAAATGATATCTCGCAGTTGAACTTTATCCTTTCAATAATATCGGTTACAAACATAAAAGCACCGTTAAGTATTCCAAGAAAAACAACATTCCTTCCCTCCATGTCTTTATTTATCATTCCGGCAATGCGCTTCACAGCTTCCCGAATTTTACCGTTCGTTATTGTTATTCTGAATTCTTTATCAAGTATTTTTATTTTATCCATAAATTTGCAGGGAATTTTATATCTTGCAATATAACAATTTATTGGCTTATTTAAGCTAACGTTATAAAATTGCATATTATTCAAATTCTGTTTTAACATAAACCATACAGTAAATGACACCACAAGTAAGCATAATAATGGGCAGTACATCTGACCTTCAGGTAATGGAAAAAGCGGCAAAGATACTTAACGATTTTGAGGTCCCTTTTGAAATAAATGCGCTATCTGCCCACAGGACACCTGAGGAGGTTGAGGCATTTGCCAGAAATGCCGAATCGCGGGGTATTAAAGTAATAATAGCTGCAGCAGGAATGGCTGCCCACCTGCCGGGTGTTATTGCATCAATGACCAGGCTTCCGGTGATCGGCGTCCCTGTAAATATATCCCTTGACGGACTTGATGCATTGTTATCTATAGTGCAGATGCCCCCGGGAGTGCCTGTAGCTACTGTGGGAATCAATGCATCGGAAAATGCCGCAGTGCTGGCATGCCAGGTACTGGGACTGGCAGATGATAAAATATCTGATAAGCTCCTTAAGTACAAGACCGAGCTTAAAGACAAAATCAGCAAGGCAAACAAAGAGCTTTCAAAAATAAAATATGATTTCAAGGTTAACCGTTAGAAGAAATAGTTATAAACCTGAACATACATAAAATTTATATTCTTGCAGGATCCGGCATACCAAAACATCTTATATTAATTATCCTGTCTGTATCATCATATACTTATGCTGCAAACGATAATTACCCTTCAGGGGCAAGGGCATCCGGATTGTCAAATGCCGGGGTTGTGCTGACAGACCTTTGGTCGAACTACCACAACCAGGCAGGACTGGCGTATGCCGAGAAACTTATGCTGGGCTTTCACTATGAGAACAAATATGTTGTTGATGAGTACGGGCTTCACGCACTGGCATTGGCTGTCCCTGTTAACTGGGGAACCATAGGTGCAAGTGCCGCCTTTTTCGGCTATTCCAAATATAACGAGACCAGGATCGCCCTTGCTTACGGGAGATCCTTTGGTGAAAGATTCTCTGCAGGAATACAGATGGACCTTCTTAATGTTTACCAGGCAGAGAACTATGGAAGCTCAACAACAGTAGCTGTTGAAGCAGGCATACTTGCAGAACCCGTTGACGGACTGTTTGCCGGTGCTCACATTTATAATCCCACAAAATCGTCTTTTAATACAACCGGAGTCCAGGACGTGCCTGTAATTTTCCAGGCCGGGATAGGATATTATTTTACTGACAAACTGCTTATAGTTGCCGAAACAGAAAAAGACCCTGAACAAAAAGCTGTTTTTCAGGGCGGAATGGAATATAATATTATAGAAAATATCTTTGCCAGGATCGGACTGTCATCTTACGAGATGTCAGCCTATTCGTTTGGTATTGGCTTTGTTTATAAAGGAATAAATGCCGATATGGCATTTTCGCATCATCAGATACTGGGCTATACACCCCATGTATCATTTAGTTATTCGTTCAGGTAAAAATATATGCCGTTATTGTATGAAACATATTTGTATAACTGTTGCTGCAGCATGCCTGCTGTATCATGCCTCATTACCGGCACAGCAGCTGCCCTGTAAAGGAAATGAATATATTGAAAACCTTGCAGAGGAAATATCTGCAGGTGCCGATATCGAGTATGACTATAGCATGCTTCTTGAAGATTTATATTATTACCATGAGAATCCCCTGAACCTGAATACAGCAAATAGTGATGAGCTGAAAAGATTATATATACTGAATGATTTCCAGGTGCAATGCCTGCTGGACTATATCAGGGAAAACGGGGCAATGCTGACCATAAATGAGCTGAATTATGTATATGGATTTTCCCGGAAAGAAATACGCCTGCTTACTCCCTTTGTTACTGTTCAACCTGTTACGGCAAGTGAGACTGTCATGCTTAAAAATGCACTGGGGCGGGGTAAGCATGAGATATTTTTCAGGGCACAGCAGATAATTGAAAAGCAGGAAGGCTACAGGAGGATGAGCGATTCAATACTTGCGCTGGATCCTGACGTGACCAGGTACCTGGGAAGCCCGCAGAAAATCTACTCACGCTATATCTTTCATTCGGGTGACAGGATATATGCCGGTGCCACGGCTGAAAAAGATGCAGGCGAGGAGCTGTTCAGTGGCAGTAACAGATACGGCTTCGACTTCTATTCAGCACATCTGCAGATAAATGATATCGGGATAATAAAGAGGTTACATATCGGCGATTACCACCTGCAGTTCGGACAGGGGCTGACGCTATGGAGCGGGCTCACATTCGGCAAAACATCTTATGTGCTGAATACCAAAAAAAATCCGGAAGGAATAAGGAGGTACACTTCAGCTGAAGAAAATAACTTTTTCAGGGGAGTAGCAGCAACAATATCAGCAGGTAACTTTTATATTACTCCCTTCATTTCACATAAGAAAAGGGATGCAAATATCACTGATACCATCAATCCGGGATTTTATGAATTCTCATCATTTCAAAACACAGGATACCACAGGACGCCATCGGAAAACTATGATGAGAAAGCTGTATCAGAATCAGTATTCGGAACAAATGTTACTTTTAGAAAAAGCTTCATGCAGATTGGTGCTACTTTCGTTCATTATAAGTTCGGAGGGGAGCTGCATGAATCAGAGAGAGTTTATAACAGGTTTGATTTCAGCGGACAGGAAATGACAAACATAGGAGCAGATTACCAGGCAGGGACAGGCAAGATTAACTTCTTTGGCGAGGCTGCCTGGGGCAACAACGGCTGGGGAACGATCCACGGCGCTATGCTCTATGTTAACAACCTTATTTCATTTTCAGCCTATTACCGCATGTACCAGAAGAATTTTTACGCCCATTACGGGAATGCCCTGTCTGAAAATCCCTATAACGCCAATGAAAGCGGATTCTATTTCGGCGCGGAAGCACGGCCCCTGAAATACTGGAAAATATCTGCTTATAGCGACCTTTATAAATTTCCGTGGCTGAAATATAATGCCAGCGCCCCGTCAGTAGGCTCTGACTACCTGGTGCAGCTTGATTACATACCCGAGAGGAACTTTGAAATGTACGTAAGAATAAAATATAAGAATGAGTACGAGAATGATATCCGTGAAGATACATCAATAACAAAACTCTGCAGGATAAAAAATATAAATGTCAAAGTAAACATTTCTTACCTGGTGAATGAAAATATCATACTAAGAAACAGGCTCGAAATAACAAGCGCTCAAAAGGAGGACGGATACTCTGATAAAGGGTACTTGCTGTACCAGGATATAATATATAAGTTCAGAAGTTTTCCTTTGGACATTTATTTCAGGTATGCGATGTTTGATTCTGACAGCTACAACTCCAGGATCTATGCTTATGAGAATGATCTGTTGTACTCTTTCTCAACCCCTTCATTTTTTTATCGCGGCATACGCAGCTACCTCATGCTCAAATACTCATTCAATGCCGGTGTCGACCTGTGGTTAAAATACGGCAGGACAGATTACACTGACCTTGAAACAATAAGCTCGGGATTGAATGAGATCCGGGGAAATACAAAGTCAGAGGTAAAATTCCAGGTAAGGGTAAAGTTTTAAATAAAAAAAGGCTGTCTCAAAAAACATTTTTTATGAAACAGCCTCATATAGAATCTAAAATAAAAAGCCGAAATTATTACAATTCCAGTACCAGGTACTGCAATACTCTCTCCTGAGGCCAGAAGCCTGCTGAAGGATTTTCTTCTTCAGTATGGTATGAAGTGTATAACACTCTTCCCAATCCATGGACGAATGAGACAGTCAATGGCTTTGAGCCTGAACCAGGTGTGTCATACTCACCCCAGGTGACCGGACCTGTAATCCATACTTTTACATTTGATGCCTGTGCGGGGTGTACTCCGTTAATTACAGCCCATCCATACAGAAAGCCTGCAATATGAACTGTGCCGTCAACATTCTTGCAGCTGCCTTCATGGCATAATACGGTCTGCAGCCATGATGCAAGTTGATTATCGTTTACCGTGGCATCGCTTGTAATGTAAGAATCACCAACCTGCGCACTATTCATTGTTTCTTTTTCTGTTTCTGCTGTATCATCACTGCCGAAAAAGTCAATATACTCAGGAAAAACCTGTTCAACATAATCGTATGAAAGATCAGTAATGTATAACTTACCGCCGTCATTTACATAATCCCTTAAAATGGCCATTTTACTTTCATCATAAAGGATATCATATTCATAACTGTTCCCGCAGTTAATAAATACAATATCATAATTATAGATCACAGGATCACCTGTTGATCCATCAATCTCAAATAATTCGGGAAAATATGGGTATTCCCCGTACAGTGAATAATTACCATCATAGAGATCAAATTTCTCAGTGCCCAGCACAAGCTCATGATATTCGTCCAGCTCTCCCATGCCAAGCTTTGCAAGAATATCCTGCATCCTGTCCCAGCTTCCGGTAACTACTGCAAAATTACCAGCTCCCAGTTCAGGATCTGAAGGCATTGCTATACTGCCCAGATTACCGGATGTAGTATTCAAATTAACTGTATAGTCAGTCTGAAATGAACCTTTTTTTACCCTGAGAACAAAAGTCGTCTGTGTTACTGCTGTAACGTTCAACTCAAAACTCCCATCGACATCAGTACATGTATAAACAATATAAGATTCGCCAGGTTCCGGACAAGCAGATGTGTCAACACCATAACTTGTTTTTACTAAAGATGTCGGATTTACCGGAACATATATGGTCGCCCCGGCAATCGGTGTTACGCTGTCAGGGGCAAGAATTATGCCGCTTAAAATATTTACAGCCCCGCCACCGCCGCCATCATCCTTATCCTT
>CAZFHF010000077.1:0-11041 GCA_964518655.1 uncultured Bacteroidales bacterium
TGATTGTATTGTTTCATACAGAACGTTATCTGTTCTTTCCATGCCAAACCTGTCTGTTACTGTAATTGTATACTCTGTATTTTCATACGGGGGACTCCCTATTCTTGGATCAAGTCTGCTTCCGGGCTTTAGTCCTGAGCCTTCGTCATTTTCATATTCCCAGTCAATATCATTATAGTTATTTGCAACATATATTATTGTATCACTTCTTCCTGGAATATAATAGGTTAATGTGTTTTCATCCACCTCAGCTTCAAGGTCAATAAATTCACATGAGTAGTAGTATGCAGGAACTTTGCCTGAATCATCTTTACTGGTTATTTCAACATTAAAATCATTGATGAATACCCATGCCCTGAAAGTATCAGTAACTGCTCCCTTACTGATAATAACCTGATAACAGCCCCCGGATCCAATAGTATCAACTGCTGAAGATGATCCTGTTTCTGTCATAAAATCAATAAAATTTGCTGATACTACACTATATACCGACCATGCGAACTGCCAGTTATCCAAACCATCAGGTGAAAATGCCTCAAGTTTGCATATCACCGATCCTCCATAAACAGGGGCATTAAAAATATAAATTGAGTCGGTACTGCCTGGAGTATCATAGGAGACTTCTTCTGAATAATCAGCTTCCGGAGCATACAGCTGCGCCTTTATTAAAACCTGAAATGTGATAAATAAAACAAGGAATAAACTAATAATATATTTAAACATACGGGTTCTATGTAGTATTAGTATCGTGTTGTTAATAACTTAAATATTATTAAAATATTATAAAAGATCAAGTAAATAAGAATTTTACAATGATAAAAAAATATTCTCAATGTTAATTAATTTTTAAAATATAAATTCATTGGGTAAATTTAACTAAATACAAATGTTATTTTAGCCGATTTTAAATATAAATAAAGTTGCAGAAGTTTCTAAAGGATTTAAATAAGGCTCAGTATGAGGCAGTAATAAATACAGAAGGCCCTTCACTTATAATTGCCGGGGCAGGTTCCGGCAAAACAAGGGTATTGATGTACAGGATAGCTTATCTGCTGAGCAGAGGTATTCAGCCGGGTAACATTATTGCACTTACTTTCACAAACCGTGCAGCAAATGAAATGAAGGAACGAATTGACAAAATTGCAGGGAATGATATTGCACGCTACCTGTGGATGGGGACCTTCCACTCTATATTTGCCAGAATACTAAGATTTGAATCTAATCTTCTTTGGTATGCTTCAAGCTATACTATTTATGATACCATTGACTCTAAAAGTCTGTTAAAGTCAATCATCAAAGAACTTGATCTGGATGAAAAAGTATATAAGCCTGGTGAGATTTTAGGCCGGATTTCATCAGCGAAAAATAACCTGGTAACTGCTCAGGCTTATTATAATAATTCTGAGATTAATGAGTATGACAAAATTACAAGAAGACCAAGAATAGCGGATATTTACAAGATTTACAGCCTTCGCTGTAAGAAATCCAATGCGATGGATTTTGATGATTTACTTCTGAATACGAATATTCTCTTCAGGGATTTTCCGGATACCCTCAAAAAATACCAGCAAAAATTTCAATATATACTTGTGGATGAATATCAGGATACAAATTATTCACAGTATCTGATAGTAAATAAGCTTGCAGCTGTACGTAAAAATGTATGTGTTGTTGGTGATGATTCGCAAAGTATTTACTCATTCAGGGGAGCAAAGATTGAAAATATACTAAACTTCAGAAATGTCTATACTGATTATAAACTATTTAAGCTGGAACAGAATTATCGTTCAACGAAGACTATTGTTGACGCTGCAAACAGTATTATACTTAAGAACAAGGGCCAGATTCACAAGAAAGTATGGTCTGATAATGAAACCGGAGAAAAAATTAAAGTAGTAAAAAACCTGACTGATACTGAAGAGGGTTTTTATGTATCAAACTCAATACTTGATACTGCTTTAAGGGAACAGGAGCAGTACAGCGAGTTTGCTGTTTTATACAGGACAAATGCTCAATCAAGGATATTTGAGGAATCCCTGAGAAAGAGAAATATTCCCTATAAAATATATGGAAGTATATCTTTTTATGAGAGAAAGGAAATTAAAGACGCCCTTGCATATTTGCGTCTGACGGTTAATAATGAAGACAATGAAGCTCTGAAGAGGATTATTAATTATCCGGCACGGGGAATTGGAAAAACAACAATTGGAAAACTGCAGGATCATGCAAATAAGGAGGACAAAAGTATATGGCAAATAATCCTTCAACCCGGCACGACGAATATCATATTTAATAAAGGTACCCTGGAAAAGCTCAAATCATTTGCAGGTATGATAATGGATTTCAATTCGAAACAGGAGATTATGAATGCATATGAGCTTGCTCAATATATTTTATCATCTGCAGGAATGTTAAAAGACCTTCATAATGGCATTTCACCTGAAGAAATTAGCAAATATGAAAATGTCCAGGAATTGCTCAACGGCATAAGGGAATTTGTCGAGGAAAGCAATGAAGAGGAGCCGGACACACTTGACAGTTACCTTCAAAATGTTTCACTTCTGACAAATATGGATAATGAGAAAGATGAAGATAAAAATAAGGTTACAATTATGACCATACATTCAGCTAAAGGATTAGAGTTCAATCAAATATATATAGCCGGAGTTGAAGAAGAACTTTTACCCTCACGATTATCATTGAATTCGGAAAAAGACCTTGAGGAGGAAAGAAGACTTTTTTATGTTGCAGTAACGCGAGCCAGGAAAAGGGTTATAATAACCTATGCACAGTCCAGGTATAAATGGGGCTTGCCAATAGATTGTAATCCAAGCAGGTTTCTTAAAGATATAGAGGAGAAATACATTGACTGGACGCAGGAAGAAAGTATGCAGGAGTATAAAAATGCCTTTAATGCACCGGATAACAATGAAATATTTATTGGAAAGACGAGGTACACAAGGTTAAGGAAATCAAAGAATGGTGTTACTTCTGTTGCATCCAAAGAAACAGACCGGCAATTCACTCCTGATAATCCTGAAGATATTCAGGCAGGGATGAATGTTGAACATCAACGATTTGGGATTGGTAAAATCATTCATATTGAGGGAAATCCTCCGAACAGAAAAGCTACAGTGTTTTTTCAGGAATTAAAACAGGAGAAACAATTATTATTAAAGTTTGCAAAACTTAAAATTGTAAACAAATATGACAATAACTTTGATAGATAAATAATTTTCAATTAGTTTTGTGAAAAAATAAGTTATGAGTTACGATTATAACACAAGCAGAAACAGGCTCGTATTACCCGAGTATGGGAGGAATATCCAGAATATGGTCGAATATTTGATGACCATTGAGGATAGGGATGAACGCAACAAGCTGGCATATGCCGTTATTTCAATTATGGGAAATATGAATCCCCATCTTAGAGATATAAGCGATTTCAAACATAAGTTGTGGGATCATCTGGCTATTATGTCAGATTTTAAGCTTGATATTGACTCACCTTATGAAAAACCTGATAATAGAATGCTACAAACAAAACCAAGAAGAGTAGAATATAAACATAGAGAGATTAAATATAAGCATTACGGACGGACACTTGAAATGCTGGTTGAAGTAGCATCAAATTACCCTGAAGGGGAAGAAAAAGAAATGCTTATTAAAATCATTGCTAATCATATGAAAAAATCTTACCTTACATGGAACAGGGAAGTTGTTAGTGATGTTGAGATATTTAAGGATCTCAGGGTATTGTCCGAAGGTAAAATTGATATAAAAGAAGGTGTAAAGCTTAATGAGACAAAAGATATACTTTCCAAAAATAAAAGAAAACGATTTGTTAAAAGAAAATAGATATTTACTATTTGCCTGCAATTAATAAATGAGTTCTTTTCAAATTAAAGGAGGAAAAAGACTCAAAGGTGAAATAATACCACAAGGGTCGAAAAATGAAGCGTTACAAGTAATTTGTGCTGCATTATTAACTTCCCGCAAAGTCACTATTAGAAATATCCCTGATATTCTTGATGTTAACAGTCTTGTTGATATAGTCAAATCCCTTGGAGTTGAGGTATTAAGGATAAGTTCTTCTGAGTATTCCTTTTGTGCAAAGGATATTAATATTGATTATCTTCTTAGCGATGAATATATAAGAAAAAGCACCAGCCTTCGGGGATCATTAATGCTTATCGGACCACTGATAGCAAGGTTTGGTAAGGGATATATACCAAAACCCGGAGGAGATAAAATAGGAAGGAGAAGAGTTGATACTCATATTAACGGGTTTCTCAAACTTGGAGCAAAATTCAACTACGATTATAAAGGTGACTTTTATAAAGTTACAGCTGATAATTTGAAAGGATGTTATATGTTGCTTGAGGAAGCTTCAGTAACAGGAACGGCAAATATTGTCATGGCTGCAGTAATGGCAAAAGGTAAAACAACTATATACAATGCAGCCTGCGAACCTTATATCCAGCAATTATGCCGGATGCTTAATATTATGGGGGCAAAAATATCAGGTATTGGTTCAAATTTGCTGACTATTGACGGGGTATCAGAACTGGAAGGATGTGAACATACAATACTGCCCGATATGATTGAAGTAGGTAGTTTTATTGGATTAGCAGCGATGACAAAAAGTGAGATTACAATTAAAAATGTATCGTTTGATAACCTGGGAATCATCCCGGATTCATTTAAACGTTTAGGAATAAAGATTGAAAGGACAAAAGATGATATATTTGTACCCCAACAACGCCATTATGAAATAGAAACTTTTATTGACGGGTCTATCATGACTATCGATGATGCTCCCTGGCCAGGTCTTACCCCGGATCTTTTAAGCATAATTCTTGTAGTGGCAACCCAGGCTAAAGGAAGCGTTTTAATTCATCAGAAAATGTTTGAGAGCAGATTATTCTTCGTGGATAAATTGATAGATATGGGAGCCCAAATAATATTATGCGATCCTCACAGGGCTACAGTAATAGGATTGGATAATCAGATTAATTTACGTGCTACTGTTATGACATCACCGGATATACGTGCTGGTGTGGCACTTCTTATAGCTGCCCTTTCAGCTGATGGCAAAAGCATAATTCATAATATAGACCAGATTGATCGTGGATATCAACAGATAGATAAACGTCTGAATAGTATTGGTGCTGATATCAAAAGAATAGATTAGCTTTATTACTCTCATTAATGTGAGGATTTTAATATTCCTTTTTATTAATTCTTAAATCAGAATAATATTTCTTTGTTATTTTTGCACATTAAAATTATAATTGCTGTCAATTTGTCTGAATAGGATAAATGGCAAGCATTTTGACAGTAAGAAGCGCTGTTAGTAATAAATACATAATATTAAATAGTATGATATGGTAAAAAAAGTGATACCTGTTAATGAGGAAATTAGAGAAAGTAGTGAGAATACAAAGAGCGTAAAAGAAGCAACAAAGAAAAAGGCAATTCCAAAAACGTCTGAAAAAACAGCAAAGAAGAAGACAGCAGGCAAGAAGGATGATGTGAAATCAAAAATATTGGCTTATAAGGAAAAAATCGATGAGTTGCAGGATAGGTATCTTAGACTTTCTGCAGAATTTGATAATTACAGAAAACGCACACTAAAAGAGAAAATGGAATTAACAAAATCAGCCGGAGAAAGCTTGCTGATAAATATTTTGCCGGTGATGGATGATTTGGAAAGAGGGATGCAGACAGTAAACAATGCAGCAGATATTAAAGCAATCCAGGAAGGAATAAATCTTATATATAATAAATTCAAGGACTTTCTGGATCAAAATGGCATTAAAGAAATAGAGGCATTGAATAAAGAATTTGATATTGATTATCATGAGGCAGTCACAAAAATCCCTGCCCCAAAAAAAGATATGAAAGGCAAAGTGGTAGACGTTATTGAGAAGGGATATACTCTTAATGAAAAGGTTATCAGGTATTCAAAGGTTGTAATCGGGGAATAATGAATAACGAAGAATATTATCAGGTATTGGATATAGTTGTATTTCCGGCTGTAAATTAAATATTGAAATGGCTAAAAGAGATTATTATGAGGTTCTGGGTTTATCGAAAGGTGCTTCTGTGGAGGATATTAAAAAGGCATACAGGCAGCAGGCATTAAAGTTTCATCCTGACAAAAATCCCGGGGATAAGCAGGCAGAGGAGAAATTTAAAGAGGCTGCTGAGGCTTATGAAGTTTTAAGCAATCCGGAAAAAAAATCAAGATATGATAAGTTCGGTCATGCAGGTGTGGGAGGTTCATCAGGAGGAGGGTTTAATATGACTATTGATGATATCTTTAGCCAGTTCGGGGATATTTTCAGTGATTTTGGATTTGGCGGATTTGGTGGTTTTGGAAGCAGCAGAAGGAGCTCAAGGCATGTTAACAAAGGAACGAATCTAAGGGTGAAAGTGAAACTTAACCTTCAGGAAATAGCCGTAGGTGTACAAAAAAAGCTTAAAGTAAATAAATATGTCACCTGTAAAGCCTGTGGAGGAACAGGAGCAAGGGACAACAGTTCTTACAGAACATGTTCAACATGCGGTGGAGCCGGACAGGTAACAAGAGTTACTCAGACCCTCCTGGGACATATGCAAACAACGCAGGTTTGTCCTTCCTGCAACGGTGAAGGAAAGATAATAGAACAAAAATGTACAAGCTGCCATGGTGAAGGTATTGTTAAAGAGAATGAAGTAATAAGCATCAAGATACCTGCAGGTGTGGCTGAAGGCATGCAAATGAGCGTTTCAGGCAAAGGAAATGCTGCAAGGAGAGGAGGAATTAACGGAGACCTGCTGGTTTTGATCGAGGAAGAAAAACACCCTGAGTTGATACGCGATAATAATGACCTGCTGTATAACTTATTTTTAAGCATTACACAAGCTGCGCTGGGAACTGCAATTGAGATACCAACTGTTAACGGGAGAGTAAAAATAAAAATTGAACCGGGAACTCAGCCGGGAAAAATCCTGAGACTAAAAGGGAAGGGTCTGCCGGAAGTTAATAATTATCGCCATGGCGACTTGCTTGTAAGTATAAATGTATGGATTCCAAAATCACTGTCACGTGATGAAAGGAAATTATTGGAAAAATTGAATGAATCACCCAATTTTAAACCTGATCCCGGCAAGTCAGATACAACATTTTTTGAGAAAACACGCAACTTTTTCGATTAAATGAATATTTTCAAAGCACTTAACATAGAAAAGCATTTTGGTGATAATGCAGCATTAACTGATGTTTCAATGGAAGTACCGGAAGGCAGTATCTATGGATTATTAGGACCAAACGGAGCAGGAAAAACCACGCTGCTGAGAATAATAAACAAGATAATAGCACCTGATAAAGGTGAATTGTTTTTTAATGACAGAAAGTTAAAATCTGACGATTTGTTTCAGATCGGCTATCTGCCTGAGGAAAGAGGTCTATATAAGAAAATGAAAGTCGGGGAGCAGGCTTTATACCTTGCACGCCTTAAAGGGGTATCAAAAAGCGATGCAATAAACAAACTGAAATACTGGTTTGAAAAATTTGAAATCCAGACGTGGTGGAACAAAAAGATTGAAGAGCTTTCCAAAGGAATGCAACAAAAAATACAATTTATAGTAACTATACTACATGAACCAAAACTTCTGATTTTTGATGAGCCTTTCAGTGGTTTTGACCCCATAAATACCAACCTCCTTAAACAGGAAGTAATAAAACTTAAAGAAAAAGGTACTACAATAATATTCTCTACTCACGATATGGGGTCAGTAGAAGAACTATGTGATTATATTACATTGATTAATAAATCAAGAACAATTCTTGAAGGTAATATTAAAAATATCAGACAAACCTACAAGTCAAATATTTTTGAAATCGGATATAAAGGTGAGCCGGAAAAGCTTAAGAAAATATTAAATGGTAAATATGTTCTTATCGAGCATAACATCAAAGATGGAAGCTATTATGCAAAAATAAAGGTTGATAAGCAATCAGACAATAACAAGCTTCTATCCTTATTGATATCTGAGGTTCAGATAACTTTATTTAATGAAGTGTTGCCCGGCATGAACGATATTTTTATAAATGTAGTAGAACAATCACTTAATACATCACACTAAAGAATTTAAGACTTGAATGAATAAAACGGCACTTATCATAAAGCGTGAGTATATAACACGGGTAAGAAAACGGGCATTTATCATTATGACAATAATTGGCCCGCTGCTGTTTGCCGCATTTCTGGTAATTCCTGCATGGCTGGCTACCCTTGAAGAAAAAGAAGAGAAAATCATTGCAGTTATTGAATATAGCGATCAAAATACCCCGGTCCCTGATTCATTAAGGCAATTTGACGTTATACCTGATAACAAAAACCTGAAATTTGAATATACCGGCTATACAACATTGGAAGTGTTGAAAAAATCACTTGAACACTCCAAATATTTCGGTATTTTACATATACCTCATAATATAATTACTGCCGGTGTAGTTGAACTATATTCAAAGAAAGAGCCCAGTATGGGTATGGAAATGCATATCACAAAATCTCTTGAACAATATATTCGTAATGTTAAGCTTAGAAAGTTGAATATTCCCGTTGAAGTATTAAATTCAGTTCAATCTGATGTGACACTTAAAACGATAAAGCTGGAAAAAGGAAAATATGAAGAAAAAGGATTAAGAAATTTAAGAAGAGCCGTAGGTTATATCAGTGGTTTTATGATCTACTTTTTTATTTTCTTTTTCGGGGCTCAACTTATGAGGGGAGTAATAGAAGAAAAAACAAACAGGACAGTTGAGATCATTGTCTCCTCAGTAAGGCCTTTTCAGCTTATGATGGGTAAAATAATAGGTATTGGTTTGGTAGGTCTCACCCAGTTTGTTGCATGGATGATA
Organism: uncultured Bacteroidales bacterium; assembly: GCA_964518655.1. Lineage (GTDB taxonomy): Bacteria > Bacteroidota > Bacteroidia > Bacteroidales > UBA10428. Next base: position 8,912 of record CAZFHF010000077.1, read on the forward strand.
TTAACCTTTATTATTGTGAATATTGCCCAGGAAACTTTATTGATTAAAAAAGGAATGGATTCCAGACAGCTTAATCCTGAAAATATTATAAGTGCCGAACCTGTATCAAATGAACAAAAAGTATCAGAAGATAAAATAGCACAATTCGAAGGAGTGTTGGATAAGATAAAAGGTATTAATTTCCTGGTAATGATAAGTGCTTTTATTTTTTATTTTATCGGCGGCTATATACTATACGGATCATTATTCGCAGCAATCGGGGCAGCAGTGGATAATGAAACCGACACACAACAATTTATGCTGCCTGTAACAATACCGCTTATAATAAGTATCTTTCTGATGATTAATACATTTATGAATCCTAGCGGGAAAATTGCAGTCTGGGGCTCCATAATACCATTAACATCACCCATTGTAATGATGGCAAGGATACCATTCGATGTTCCATTTATTGAAATAGCCGCTTCAATGGTTGTGTTAATACTTTCATTTCTGGGGACAACATGGTTTGCAGCTAAAATATACAGGACAGGAATCCTTATGTATGGGAAAAAAGTGAATTATAAAGAAATCTGGAAATGGGTCAGGTATAAAAGTTAATTTTTTTATTATTTGTAGCAGGTATCTTAAAGCTTATTTGTGTAATATTGAAAAAATAAAACAGGTACATAAATATTAATCTTTATTTAAGTCATGGCCAATATTTTAGTCATTGATGATGAAAAAAGCATACGAAGTACACTACAGGAAGTGCTTGAATATGAGAACCATAAGGTTTCTTTAGCTACAAATGGGCCTGAAGGACTCGAAATGCTTGAGAAAAATGATTTTGATGTAATTCTGTGTGACATTAAGATGCCTAAGATGGATGGAATTGAAGTATTGGAAAAATCAGCTGAAATATCACCTGACATACCTGTAATTATGATTTCTGGTCACGGCAATATTGACACTGCTGTTGAAGCGATAAAGAAAGGGGCATATGATTTTATTGAAAAACCGCTGGATCTGAACAGGCTCCTGGTTTCAATACGCAACGCTATGGAAAGGATAGACCTGGTAACACAGACTAAAGTATTAAAAAGGAAGGTCAGTAAAACTTTTGATATAGTTGGCGAATCACCGGCTATCAAAAAAGTTAAAGAGATGATTGAAAAGGTCGCTCCGACGGATGCCAGAGTTTTAATTACAGGAAGTAACGGAACCGGAAAGGAGCTGGTTGCAAGATGGCTGCATGAAAAAAGTGAAAGAGTCACACAACCATTTGTAGAAGTAAATTGTGCTGCTATCCCTTCAGAGCTGATAGAGAGTGAACTCTTTGGCCATGAGAAGGGTGCTTTCACTTCTGCACATAAACAAAGAAAGGGAAAATTTGAGCAAGCCAATGGAGGAACAATATTTCTGGATGAAATCGGAGATATGAGTCTTGCAGCTCAGGCCAAAGTGTTAAGAGCACTGCAGGAAAATAAAATTACCAGGGTAGGAAGTGATAAAGATATTAATGTTGATGTTAGAATTATTACAGCAACAAATAAGAATCTTAAAGAAGAAATTGATAAAAAGACATTCAGGGAGGATTTATATCACAGGATTAGCGTTATATTAATTAATGTACCGGCATTGAATGAGAGACTTGAGGACATACCTATGCTGGCGGAATATTTTAACAAACAGATTTGCAGTGAATACGGGCGGCAAAAAATCAAAATCAGTGAAGATGCAATCAGGGAACTAAAGAAAATAAACTGGACCGGCAATATTCGCGAGTTTCGTAATGTCCTGGAGCGACTGATTATTTTATGTGATAAAGAAATAACAGGTAAACATGTAATCGATTTTGCCCAGCCAATATCGAAATAAAAAAAGATGCTGTTCTTTTTTATCACTTTTCTATTCTGCGGATCTTATAATTAGCATATCCTATTATTATGGCAATTATAGGATTAATCAGGTTTAAAAAGCAAAATGGCAGATAAGTTAGTGTAGGTACACCCAGGACTCTTGATTGTGTTGCCCCGCATGTATTCCATGGTACCAATACTGAGGTTAATGTACCTGCATCTTCCAGGGTTCTGCTCAATAGTTCAGGTTTAAGCCCCATATCTTTGAAGGTTTGTGTGTACATTCTTC
>CAZFHF010000078.1:0-10954 GCA_964518655.1 uncultured Bacteroidales bacterium
CCAGAACTGATTTTGATGCAATCATACCGGAACAGTTATACAATCTTTCTCATTACCTGTCCGTCATCTCTGATTCACGCACCTATAAATACAAATTCAGCTGGGAGATGTATGATCAGTTTATTGTCTCAGGTGCATTACTAGGTAATGATAAAACCAAAACCTCAATATACGATGTTCATATTTTTAGCCCGGATTTTCTTCTTGAAGAGGATGATAAATATTCAGGGCAAAGACCTTTCAGGACTTATCGCGGATATAAATATTCAGGGGGATTTAGTGATCATTTACCAGTCTTTCTGGATTTGTATTTGTTACAGTGAAAGTAATTAGGGGTCATATAAATCAAAAATAGTAAGAGAACTGTTAAATTGTTGTTCGCTGTTGGTTGTTCGTTGTTCGCTTTATTGATTATTTAGCGGGTTTCAGCCCCAATTCTCCCGCCTTTTTTATCATAAAAGTATATGCCTCGTCAAAGTCATTCCTAATCTCTCCATCCAATATTGCCTCTTTAATAGCATTTTTTATTATCCCTACTTCCCTGCATGGTTTGAGGCTGAAGGTTTTCATTATTATTTCGCCATCAACAGGAGGTTGAAAATTGCTTATCGCATCCTTTTCTTCAATTTCTACTAATTTCTTACGTACATTCTTAAAGTTTTTTAAATACCTCCTGACCTTTTCCCCTATTTTTGAAGTTATATCTGCTTCACATAAAGTCATAAGATCCTCAATATCATCACCTGCTTCAAACAGCAGCCGCCTGACTGCTGAATCGGTAACCTCATCCAATGCTAATGCAATAGGACGATGATGCAGATTTACTATCTTCTGAACATATTTCATCTGCCATCCCATAGGTAATTTCATCTTTCTGAAAATATCTGAAATCATCTTCTCTCCGATGAACTCATGGCCATGAAAAGTCCATCCCTGATCAGAATAGAATCTCTTTGTCACGGGTTTCCCTATATCATGCAATAAAGCCGCCCACCTGAGCCACAAATTATCTGTTTTTTCTGAAATATTATCCAGTACTTTTATAGTATGCAGGAATATATCCTTATAAGCCTTCCTGTCCCTTACCTGAACTCCCTTCATCCTGTCAAGCTCAGGGAATATAAGTTCAAGAAGACCTGTTTTTTCAAGAAGAACAAAACCTGCTGATGGCCTGGGAGAAAGAATTATCTTGTTTAGTTCATCTGTTATCCTTTCTTTTGATACAATCTCAATCCTTGCCTTGTTCTTATTAATAGCCGTTAATGATTTTTCCTCGATTTTAAAACCCAGCTGGGATGCGAATCTTACAGCCCTTAACATTCTTAACGGATCATCAGAATATGTATTATCAGGGTTAAGAGGTGTCCTTATTATCTTATTCTTTAAATCAGATAACCCTCCAAATGAGTCAATCAGTTCACCATAAGTTTCCTTATTTAAGGATAATGCCAGCGTGTTAATCGTAAAATCCCTCCTCTTTTGATCATCCTCAAGCGTACCGTCTTCAATAGCAGGTTTACGGGAATCCCTGCTATATGATTCCTTGCGTGCCCCGACAAATTCAATTTCATATTGCTTGTATTTAAGCATTGCAGTGCCAAAATTCCTGAAAATATTAACTTTTGTCCTTTTGCTGATTTTTGCAGCTACCTCCTTTGCAAGCTCTATTCCGCTTCCCAGAACAACTATATCAATATCATCGGACTCGCGATTAAGAATATAATCACGCACATACCCGCCAACAACAAAACATTCCTGGCTTTTTGTTGTTACTATACCAGAAATAATTTCAAAAATCGGATTATGTAGACATATTTTCATATTTAGATATGTCAATATTTATGTTTTCCCTGACAAAATTACAATTATTTGCATTTTTACTAAACTTTAAGTCTATTTATATACATGGCATATTATTTGATAAATAATGCAACTAATAATATTGATTTTCTTAAATTTATAAATTAAAACAAAAAAAATGATTGAACACTTAAACAAAGAATCTTTTAAGGAGAAAGTTTTTAATTACGAAGAGAATAAGGACTGGAAATTTGAGGGTGACAAACCTTGTCTTATTGATTTTTATGCTGACTGGTGCGCTCCGTGCAAGATTGTAACTCCTATACTTGAAGAATTGTCTGAAGAATATGAAGGCAAAGTTGATATTTATAAGATAGATACTGAACAGGAAAGAGAGCTGGCAGGCATGTTTGGCATCCAGAGCATTCCCTCCCTGTTATTTGTACCTAAAGAAGGCCAACCCCAGATGGCAATGGGAGCTTTACCGAAAGATTCCTTTAAAAAGGCATTTAGTGACGTATTAAAAGTTGATTAATCTTATTTTCATTTACTGCTTCATATGCTATTTTAATAGCGACAGAATTTTTTAAGGTAAATAATTTTCAGGATAATATAACATAATGTAAAAATCTATTGTAACTTTACAGTATGATTTTTCAGGGGTGCCTTAACACAACGGGCTGAGATCATACCCTTTGAACCTGATCCGGATAATGCCGGCGAAGGAAGTTATAAAGACATCCCTCACAAAAGCTGCGACAATGTTAGTATATGTTAATGAACACGAGTATTCCGTTAATGATAAGTGTAATATTAACTTCTTACTTGATAATATCGATTTAAAGAAGAAAAAGGGTATTGCCGTGGCAGTTAACTATGAAGTCATTTCAAAAGATAAATGGAATGAAGTTTATCTGAGTGAAAATGACAGGATAATTATTATCAGTGCTACCAAAGGTGGCTAGTGAATACACTTTGTGAATAAAATTAAACATAAAAATATGAAAATAGATACTGTTATTACCAGGGGGCCTGTTCCGGGATCAAGAAAAACTTATGTTCAGGGGAAAATACATAATATACAGGTGCCAGTACGGCAGATTGATTTGTCTCCGACGATATGTAAAAATGGCAGTACTGAAGAGAATTCTCCTGTAATGGTATATGATACCACTGGGCCATATACTGATCCGGAAATGGATATTGATATCAGCAAAGGATTACCACGGATTCGCAAAGACTGGATTCATAACAGGAGTGATGTCAGAGAGCAAAGCTCCCTTAGTTCGCAATACGGCATCGAAAGGTTAAATGATAACAATCTAAAGGATATACGTTTCAAATACATAAATAAAAGACCTCTCAAGGCAGTTGAAGGTAAGTGTGTCACGCAGATGTTTTATGCCAGGCAGGGAATTATTACTCCTGAAATGGAGTACGCTGCGATTAGAGAAAATATGGCACCTGAATTTGTAAGAAATGAAGTCGCTGAAGGGCGGGCAATAATTCCTGCCAATATTAACCATTCTGAGAGTGAGCCCATGATCATTGGCAGCAAGTTTTCAGTAAAGATAAATGCTAACATAGGAAACTCCCCGACAACATCAAGCATACCTGAAGAGATAGAAAAAGCTGTCTGGGCATTCAGGTGGGGTGCTGATACAATTATGGATCTTTCTACCGGTGAAAATATCCATGAGATTCGCGAATGGATCATAAGGAATTCGCCGGTACCCCTGGGCACTGTCCCTCTTTATCAGGCGCTGGAAAAAGTAAATGGCAAAGTTGAAGATCTGTCATGGGAAATTTTTAAAGACACACTCATTGAACAGGCAGAACAGGGCGTTGATTTCTTTACAATTCATGCCGGACTGCTATGGAAGCACATCCCGCTCACTATTAAACGGACAACAGGGATAGTATCCCGGGGCGGTTCAATAATGGCCAAATGGTGCCTTATACACCACAAAGAAAATTTCTTATATACACGTTTTGATGAGATATGCGATATACTTGCAGCATATGATATAGGTGTATCACTTGGAGATGGCCTGAGACCCGGTTCTATAGCCGATGCAAATGATAAAGCACAATTTGCTGAACTAAATGTACTGGGTAAATTAACAAAAATAGCGTGGAGTAAAAATGTTCAGGTAATGATTGAGGGACCCGGCCACGTTCCAATGGATAAGATCAAAGAAAATGTTGATCTGCAGGTATCAGCATGTATGGAAGCCCCTTTTTACACTTTGGGACCTCTGACAACAGATATTGCTCCCGGATATGATCATATAACTTCAGCTATCGGCGGTGCAATGATTGCATGGCACGGTGCTGCAATGTTATGTTATGTTACACCCAAGGAACACCTTGGACTCCCAAATAAAGAGGATGTTAAAACCGGGGTGATTGCTTACAAACTGGCGGCACATGCAGCTGACCTTGCCAAAGGACATCCCGGAGCACAAATAAGGGATGATGCAATGAGCAAAGCAAGATTTGAGTTCAGGTGGAAAGACCAGTTTCATCTGTCCCTTGATCCGGAAAGTGCCATTAAATATCATGATGAAACTCTTCCTGATGAAGGAAGCAAACTTTCACATTTTTGCTCAATGTGCGGAGAACATTATTGTGCAATGAAAACCACACATTATGTTAAGGAATACTCCGAAAAACTGAAAGAAAAATCAAAAGAGTTTAGAGAAGCAGGAGGAGAAATATATATCAAGTCTTAATAACCATGGAATTAATAGTAATTTCATATTCGCAGGATATTAATTCAGAGCACGAATTACTGATCAGCCTTTTTAATGCCGGCCTTGAGAATTTTCACCTGAGGAAACCTGATTATTCTGTGGAGGATTATAAAAAATATATTGAAATTATTCCGGAGAAATATCATAAGAATATTGTTGTTCACAAGTATATTGATCTCTTTAATGAATATAATTTAAAAGGAGTGCATTTCAGCAGTGAGAACAAATACAGAATAAATGAATTTAATAATTTACAGATTCAGAAAAGTATCTCATGTCATAATTTTCATGAAATATTAAATTTGAGAGGATTCAGCTATGCATTCCTCAGCCCTGTATTCGATAGCATATCCAAAGAAGGTTATCACAGTAATTTCAGTTCTGATGAATTAACGGCATTCTTTCAGAAAAAATCAATACCCGCGAAAGTTATTGCTCTCGGCGGTATTTCATCGGAGAATATTAATAAGGCTTTATCATTGGGTTTCGACGGAGTAGCAGTTATGGGTGCATTATGGAATAATTTTAAAAATGATAATAACATAGCAAAAACAACCAGTTACTTTATTGAATTAAAAAGAAAATGCCAGCAGTTCGCCCGTACGTATTAACCATAGCAGGCTTTGATCCAAGCGGAGGCGCCGGTTTAATTGCCGATATAAAGACTTTGGAAATGAATAAAGTCTATGGACTGGCTATTTGCTCAGCCCTGACCTACCAGAATGATGAAACATTTTATGATGTTGACTGGCTGGATTCTGAAAGTATAATCAGGCAGATAAAAGTGCTATCAGGCAAATACAACTTTGAAATTGTTAAAATCGGACTTATTGACATTGACAATACTCTTCTGCCTGTTATAAAATATTTAACTGAACAGCATAACAATCTTAGAATAATCTGGGATCCTGTATTAAGATCTTCCACAGGCTATACCTTTCACAGTAATATCAATGATAACATATTAAAAGAAGTAATTAATAACATATATTTAGTTACTCCCAATATTTTTGAAGCAAGCGAACTTACAGGAAATGCTGATAATCCTGAACAGGGAATCCCTGCCATGATAAAAAGCACAAATTGTTCGGTACTGCTTAAGGGAGGGCATTCAAAAGGCGGTGCAAAAAATGATATTCTGTTTTTTAACGGAAAACAAATCACCATAGGTGGAGAATCAATTGAAGGATACAGTAAGCATGGTACGGGATGTGTTTTATCTTCAGCAATTTCTGCAGGTCTGGCACGGGGCAGGTCGCTTGAAAATTCATGCAGGGATGCCAAAGAATATACAAGGAAATTTATTCTCAGTAATAAAACTCAATTAGGTTATCATTATGAATAATAAGAATATAGAAAGATTGCAGTTTATTACGGATGGGCTTGATCCTGATGCCCATTTGAGGCAAACGCTGAAAGTGTGCCAGGGTGGCTGCAAATGGATACAGCTGAGAATTAAGGACTTTGATAGCGATACATGGTTTAATACCGCTGTTAAAGCCAAAGCTATTACTGATAAATTTAACGCACAGCTGATAATAAACGATAATGTTACTATTGCAATGAAGATTGGTGCGGCAGGTGTTCATCTCGGGAAAAATGATATGAGTGTAAGTGAGGCCAGGAAGCTTATGGGAACAGATTTTATTATTGGAGGCACTGCCAATACTTATTCGGATATTGTCAAAGCATCTTCTGAAAGTGCAGATTATATAGGACTGGGACCTTACAGATATACAACAACCAAGAAGCAATTAAGTCCGGTACTGGGAATTGATGGTTATTCTTCTATTTTAAAAAAACTAATAAATGAAAAAATAATGATCCCTGTTGTTGCTATCGGAGGGATCAAAGAAGATGATATCAGATTAATATTGAAGGCAGGGCTCTTCGGTGTGGCTGTTTCATCGGAGATCTTAAATGCCGGGGATATTGAATTAAAAACCATGACTTTAATCGATAAAATAAATAAACATTATAAATAATATGGAAAAGTTAATAATAGCCGGAAGAGAATTTAATTCACGCCTTTTCATAGGCACAGGAAAGTTTGGCAGTAATATGGTTATGGAAGAAGCGGTGAAAGCATCAGGCAGTGAACTTGTGACTGTCGCACTTAAAAGGGTAGATATTAGTGATTCTGATGATGATATGATAAAACACCTGAATATACCAGGCATCAATATCTTACCCAACACATCGGGTGTAAGGACAGCCAAAGAAGCTGTATTTGCCGCGCAGATGGCACGGGAAGCCCTTGGCACTAACTGGCTGAAGCTGGAGATTCATCCTGATCCGAAATATCTGCTTCCTGACCCGGTTGAAACTCTGGAAGCAACAAAGCAACTTGTAAAATTAGGATTTGTGGTTTTACCTTATGTCCAGGCTGATCCTGTACTGTGCAAGAAACTTGAGGAGGCCGGTGCTGCAACAGTGATGCCTTTAGGCTCTCCTATCGGCAGTAATAAAGGATGCAAAACAAGAGATTTCCTGCAAATAATAATTGAACAAAGCAACGTACCTGTGGTAGTTGATGCAGGGCTCGGAGTACCATCACATGCAGCAGAGGCAATGGAAATGGGTGCCGATGCTATTCTTGTTAATACAGCTATAGCTGTTGCACAGGAACCTGTAAAAATGGCCAAAGCATTTAAGATGGCTGTTGAGGCCGGAAGAATATCCTTTGAAGCAAGGGCCGGAGAACAATCAGAATCTGCAGCAGCAACAAGCCCCTTGACAGCTTTTCTGGATGAGTAAACATAAATACTATCTGAACATAAATATCAAAATTAGAAATGAGCTTTTCAGATACTTTAAATAAATATACCTGGGATTCTGTTAAAAAAAGCATTTATTCCAAGTCTGAACACGATATTCAAAGAGCTTTAGCAAAAGAATATCCCGATGCAGAAGATTTTAAGGCACTTGTATCGCCGGCCGCCACCCCTTATATCGAACAAATGGCTATGAAAAGCAATAAGCTGACTCAAAAAAGATTTGGCCGGATAATCCAGTTGTATATCCCGCTTTATCTGTCAAATGAATGCATGAACCAGTGCGTTTACTGCGGTTTTAACAGTGAGAATAAGATTGACAGAATCACACTTGATGACAATCAGATTTTAAATGAGGTTAAAGCCATCAAATCATTCGGCTATGAACATATTCTTGTTGTTACTGGCGATTATCCGGAAAAGGTAAATCTTGAATATTTTAAAAATGCAATCAGATTAATAAAACCTTATTTTTCACAAATATCATTCGAAGTACAGCCTCTGGAGCAGTATGAATATGAAGAGCTTGTTTCTCTCGGGTTACATACAGTATATGTATACCAGGAAACTTATAACAAGCAGAGATATTCTTTGTACCATCCGAAAGGAAAAAAAGCAGATTTTACATTCCGTCTTGAAACTCCTGACAGGCTGGGAAGAGCAGGTATTCACAAAATTGGCCTGGGTAGTTTACTCGGACTTGAAGACTGGCGGACCGATGCTTTTTTCACTGCATTACACCTTAAATATCTTGAACAGACATACTGGAAAACCAAATATTCCATATCTTTTCCCAGATTACGGCCTCATATGGGACAATTTAATCCTGAATCACCTCTTTCTGAAAGAGAGCTTGTGCAACTGATAACTGCATTCAGATTGTATGACGAGGATGTGGAACTATCAATGTCATCGAGGGAAAGCAAGACCTTCAGGGATAACAGCATCAGGTTGGGTATCACTTGCATGAGTGCCGGATCAAGGACTAATCCGGGAGGGTATGCAAACTGTGCAAATGCCCTGGAACAGTTTGAAGTACACGATGATCGCCCGCCTGAGGAAGTCGCCCGAATGATTAAAGAAAATGGTTATGAAGCAGTATGGAAGGATTGGGATACTTGTCTACAGGAATAAATTTCATCTCTTTAATTATGAATGAACTGCATTTGACTGATAAGGAACTGGAAAGATATTCACGTCACTTGATATTGCCTGAGTTTGGAGTTCAGGGGCAAAAAAAACTTAAAGCATCAAAAGTATTTGTTGTAGGCGCAGGAGGACTGGGTTCTGCTGTATTAAAATATCTTACAGCTGCCGGAGTGGGCATGATTGGCATAATAGACCTCGATACCGTGAGTATCAGTAACCTGCAAAGACAAGTTTTATACGATACAGGAGATTTAGGAAATAAAAAGACTGAAATTGCCAAAATAAAACTTACAATGCTAAATCCCAATATCAATATTGTTATTTACGATTACGAATTAACCAGGGAAAACGCACACAGCATTATTGGTAATTATGATTTGATAGTTGATTGTTCTGATAACTACAGCACAAGGTATCTCACAAATGAGAGTTCTTTAATTCTGCAAAAACCCCTTGTCTTCGGATCTATAAAAAATTATGAAGGACAGGTATCTGTTTTTAATTATAAAGGCGGACCTGGCTATAAGGATCTTTATCCTGAACCACCCGATGAAAAGGAAATCCCGGAATCAGATCTTGGAGTGCTGGGTGTATTGCCCGGATTAACAGGATGCCTGCAAGCTAATGAAGCAATTAAAATAATCACGGGAATTGGTGATGTGCTAAGCGGAAGACTGCTTGTAATAAATCTTCTGACAAATTCATTTGTTACATTAAAGATAAATGCCCGGCGTTAGACTTATGCGTAGACCCTGGCAGATGAAGTGCATGATTCTTTTACTTCAACTGACTCTACCCTGACCTTTGAATTATTAAAATAATCGATTGCCTGTTCAAGAATCAGCTTAGCAATATGCTCTGATGTAGGATTTGATTTCGTGGAAAATACTTTTTGTGAATGTTCAATAAAGTATGGCAGCATGGGGTCATTATCCCATAATATAGAAGAATGATCAAGATTTTCAGCTATCCATTTATTTATGCCTTTTATCTCGTTAAAATCCATTAACATATTTCTTTCATCAAGCTCATAACCTTCAATATAAATGATCACCGTCCATGTATGGCCGTGAAAATTTGTGCATTTGCCCGAATAATTATTTATTATCCGGTGCGCTGCATTAAACTTAAATTCCTTGCTTAATAAATATTTTATCTTGCCCTTTCCGTTCCCCATAATAATATCTGTAATCTGGGTGAATAATTGAATCCCGCTTTTAATATCAAGTCAACCATGCCAGGCCTTAACTGCGACTCTAATGTTGTTCCTTCAAGTCCTATGTAAACCTTACTAAATGAAATATTGAACCTGCAAACAGTATCTTTCACCTCCTGCAAATCGCTCTCATCTCTGATTATAAATTTAAATATACAATATTCTTTATCTTTCCAATAATCTAAATAAACATTATCAGTATTCTGCTTTGCATTTGACAGTTTTGGTGAAATAATCCAGTTAAACCGACTGAATATTTCTTCTTTCATTTGTTGCCTTTCCAGCCTGGTGCCGTCACTTAATGTAATATCAACATCCTTATCGGGTAAGAACATTCCGTTGCTTTCCACATAATACTGCTTTCCGTCACATACCAAATCATCAAGCTTATATATTGCAGGTTCCCCACCTGTAAAAACAACATTACCAGTATTTTTGTTCTTAATAAGTTCAACCAGCTGTTCTCTGGTATATTCCTTGTATGGCCCTGACTTCTTTAACCATGTATATTTAGTATCGCACCAGCAGCATGTCAGGTTACAAAAATGAAAGCGTATAAAAAGGGACAGCGCCCCTGCATTATTTCCTTCTCCCTGCAACGATTCAAAATACTCTGTAATATAATATTTTATACCTGTCATTGTATATTTATAAAAAGAAACTGCCCCTATATATTATAAAAAGAAACTGTCCCTCAAAATATTTCTGTATATTTATGAAAGGGCGCTGTCCCTATTAATATTTATGCAAAATTACAAATTAAAAAAACGACTCTATATACAAACACTGGTATATTATTTATCTTATTTTTGAATAATTAAGATTTGCATGGAGTATGAGGATTGTTTTTGTTCATATAATATTTATTGTTTATTTCTATCCAGTTTGTGGGCAAATAAAACAGCAGAATTATATTGATATTGGGAAAAACAATGTTTCAGAGGGTGTTTTTATCAGGCTGGCTTCTGTTTCATCATATGAGTATAAAAATTATCAGGTCAGGACCGGTTTTTTATTCTCTTTCAGTAATCAAAACAAAAAAATATTTCATGGATGGTTCGGGGATGCTTCCGGCAACTTTAAAATAAAAGATATCCCTTTTGAAGCAGGAGCATTTTACAGGATCAATCCATTCTCAGATATAATGCGTGAGATAAACTGGGGTATATACATGGCTTACAGCAGTGATCATTTCAGACTAAGTTTGGGAAATAATTTCAGACTTTATAAATTTAACCGTAGTAATATAAAAGAGTTTG
>CAZFHF010000079.1:0-10833 GCA_964518655.1 uncultured Bacteroidales bacterium
TCACTGGCAATAATATATCTTTCACTTGCCGAAAAACTTAATTTACCTATTTGCAGTATTGACTATGAGAAAACCTTCATACTGGCTTACAGGGATGATCAGGACATATTTGATAAATATACTGAACCAGGCAGTATTCTTTTTTATATTAATCCTTATGATAATGGGGCAATACTTGATAAACGTGAAATAGATTATTTTATATCGAACAGGGTGGATCCTGACAAAGAAATGAATAACGTAAAATGTTCAAATATTGATATTATCATTCTCTTAATAAATGAGCTGATAGCTTCATATGAAATGTGCGGCTCAAATGAAGCTGCTGCAAGGTATTTAGAACTGCTCAGGACTATAGAGCAGTACTGAACATATTATTTTGCATAACTTACCGCCCTTGTCTCCCTTATCACTGTTATTTTTACCTGTCCGGGGTATGTCATCTCATCCTGGATCTTTTTAGCTATTTCATATGAGAGGCTGTCGGCTTCAGTATCTGATATCTTGTCACTTCCGACAATAACCCTTAATTCTCTTCCTGCCTGTATAGCGTAGGTTTTCATAACCCCCGGATAGGAGAGGGCAAGTGCTTCAAGATCTTTCAGCCGTTTGATATATGATTCCACCACTTCTCTTCTTGCTCCGGGTCGCGCACCTGAAATAGCATCGCATACCTGGACGATAGGTGATATAAGGCTTGTCATCTCGATCTCATCATGGTGTGAACCAATAGCATTGCACACTTCAGCTTTCTCCTTATATTTTTCAGCTAATTTCATACCGTGTATAGCATGAGGTATTTCAGGATCATCGTCAGGCACTTTACCTATGTCATGCAGCAGGCCGGCTCTTTTCGCGATCTTTGAGTTGAGGCCCAGCTCAGTTGCCATAACAGCGCTCAGGTTTGCTACTTCGCGTGAATGTTGTAATAAATTCTGGCCGTATGATGAGCGGTATTTCATCTTACCAATAAGTCGTATCAGTTCAGGGTGAAGGCCGTGAATACCAAAGTCAATAACAGTTCTTTTACCAACTTCAATAATCTCTTCCTCGACCTGTTTCTTTGTTTTTGTAACAACTTCTTCTATGCGTGCAGGGTGAATCCTGCCGTCAGTAACCAGCTGGTGTAAGGCCAGGCGGGCAATCTCCCTTCTTACAGGATCAAAAGATGAGAGTACTATTGCTTCCGGGGTATCATCAACAACAATCTCAACCCCTGTTGCTGATTCCAGTGCACGAATGTTTCTTCCTTCCCTTCCTATGATACGGCCTTTTATCTCGTCACTCTCAATGTTGAATACAGTTACTGAATTCTCAATAGCTGTTTCTGAGGCGATACGCTGGATTGTCTCAATAATGATCTTTTTTGCATCCTGGTTAGCCGTCATCTTTGCTTCATCCATTATCTCATTGATATATGACATCGCTTCAGATTTGGATTCTTCCTTGAGAGATTCAATTAATTGATTTTTAGCCTCTTCTGCTGACAACCCGGAGATTGCTTCCAGCTGTTGAACTTGCTGCTTATGCATTTTTTCAAGTTCTTCATTTTTTTTGTCAACAAGAGAGATCTGTGCTTTCAGGTTCTCTCTGATAACATCCAGTTCATTTTTTGATCGCTGATTTTCTTCCAGTTTCTGAGAGAGATAAGCTTCTTTCTGCTTGTATCTGGATTCTGCCTCAATGACCTTACTGTTTCTTTCATTTATATATTTCTCGTGTTCAGCCTTAAGTTGCAGAAACTTTTCTTTTGCCTGTAAGATCTTGTCCTTTCTTATTACTTCAGCCTCTGCTTCAGCATCATCAATTATAGTAGTCCTTTTTCTTCTTAATGCGGCATTCCATAGAAAATAGGAAACCACAGTACCTGCAATGAATGCTGATATGCAAAAAACCAGTATTTTTCCATTGCATGCAACATCTGTAATTATCATAATTATATTCATATTCTATTATTTATTATTTTATCAATAAAAAAACCCGCATTAATTTCTCCACGTTAATAAAACCCCAAATATACATGGGTGGAGTCGCCACCTTATTTTGAGTTTCCATTGTCCTCCGAAGAAGAATCCCAATAAATTGAGATTATGGCCTGCTCTTGATAAAACTGAGCTAAACTCCAATTTGAATAATGTTGAGTTTCATAAACTGAAGAAGAAACTATGCGGGTCGATTCTTAAATATTTTAAAGAACGTTTATCACTCTCCCTTTAAGTATTCATCAAGTTCTTCACTTAATTCCTTTATGTTGTCTTCCAATGGAGAATAATTAAATTTCTGATCGCATTCAATAACCTTTGTTACAAACTGCAGCGCCGCCATTGCAAGAAAATCCTGCGTGTCCTTATCAGCATATTTCTGCCTGTATTGTAAAACTTTATCGTTAATCATCTTTGCTGCTTTCCTTATTTTTTCCTCATCGTTCCCGTCAATCTTTAATGGATAGTATCTATCAGCCACATTAACCTTTATTGATAGTTTATCCTCCATTATATTTTGTAAGTTATTTATCTATTTAAAAGAGCAATACATTTATCAATCTCCCGCACAATTCTGTTAACTTTTATCTTTGCATCATGTGTGCTTTCATCAGATGATGCAATAACTTTTGCTAATTTTAAATTTTCAAATTTTTGTTCTGTGTCCTGTATTTTATTTTCTAAATGAGTAACCTTATCATTTAATTCCTTTGTTTTTGCAGTCAGATGGATATTTTTCTGTTTTTGGTCTTCGTATAAAGAAATGATTGATTTAATCTTGTTTCTTAACCCACTTATTATTTCGTCATATTTACTCTCCATCAGACTACAAAAAAGAATGAGATATAATATTAACAAATATAGAAATTTATTCCTTTATTATTAATAAAACAATTATTAAAATTTTTAGTTTTACAGATTTCATAATATATATTATTGATATTTGATTTTATAACGAATTTTATGCGATTCAGAGGTTATATTTCTTGTCTTTTATTATGTTTATTATTTCAGTCAGGATATTATGATTTGCATGGGCAGGCATCCTCTGAAACAAGCATTTTTCATCCTCCTGTGGATATACCCATATACCTTTCAGGAAATTTTGGAGAAATAAGGTCTACTCATTTTCATACGGGAATTGATATTAAAACCCAGCAGGTTACAGGTAAAAGGATATATTCAATATATGACGGGTATATATCACGTATAAAAATACAAAGCGGAGGATACGGCAAGTCCTTATATGTTACTCATTCAAATGGTTACGTATCTGTTTACGGACATTTAAGTAAGTTCATGCCTGAGATTGAGAACTACGTTAAAAGAAATCAATATCAAAGAAAAAGCTATGAGATAGACCTCTATCTTAAACCTGACGAATTTCCTGTAAGAAAAGGCCAGTTTATCGGCCTTTCAGGAAATACGGGCAGATCAGGAGGCCCGCATTTACACTTTGAGATCCGGGATATAAAGAATCAGGAACCCCTGAATGTGCTTAAGTACAATTTTAATATAAAGGATAACATAAAGCCTCAGATCTATAATCTGGCAATTTACCCGGTTAATAAAAACAGCAGAATAAATAATACAAATAAGAAGCTTATTGTTCCTGTTGAGAGTATTAATAATCATTTTAGTATTATAACGGATAAAATGATCACTGTATGCGGAATGACAGGTTTTGGTGTGGAAACGTTCGATTTTCTGAATGGCTCAAATAACAGGTGCGGAGCATATTCAATCGATTTACTCGTTAATGACACACTGATTTATTCCCATCAGATCGATAAATTGTCTTTTAACGAATCAGGATATGTTAACAGTCATACTGACTATGAGGAGAAGATATTAAATAACAGCAAAATCCAAAAGTTATTTGTTGAACCAAATAATAAGCTGAGCATATATAAAAGCCTTGTAGACCGGGGGATTTATGAATTTGCATATGATACTATAAGCAGGATAAAAATAATTGTCAGGGATGTTTATCAAAACAGTTCGGAGCTTACATTTCTGGTTAAAACTGATTGTAATATTTCGGGAGATCAGATTGAAGAGATTCATCCTGACTTTAAGAAGACTTTCTATTATAGTACTGAGAATAGTTATAAGGATGATAATGTTGAAGTTTACTTGCCTGAAGATGCTTTATACGACAATATTGATTTCAGATATTCACGGATGGAAGGTGATAGTGCCGCATATTCTGATATTCATTGTATACATGACCATTTAACTGCTCTTCATAAAGATTACACTTTGGCAATAAGGGCAAAAAACCTGCCTGATACATTGAACAGTAAAGCATTAATTGGATATATTAATACTGATACCACAATAGCCAGCCAGGGTGGTATTTGGAAGGATGGATTTATTGTTACAAGGACCGGCATATTCGGGAATTTCATGATATTAGTTGACACTGTTCCTCCGGAAATCAGCCCTGCCTTGTTTAACAATAACGGGTATTACAGTAAAAGCAGCAGTATTGCTTTTAATATAACAGATAACCTGTCAGGAATAAAATCCTATAACGGGTATATCGATGATAAATGGGCATTATTTGAATATGATGCTAAAAGCAACACTTTGAGATATTTCTTTGATAAAGAAAGAATTGCAGCAGGAAAAAAGCATAAGCTGGAAATAATTGTTACTGATTACAATAGCAATACCGGTAAATACAATGGTGCATTTTATTACTAAATATTAATAAGCATAATGTTAGCCTATAATGTCATAGGAGTGATGTCAGGAACCAGTCTGGATGGGCTGGATATAGCTTTTTGCAAGTTTCATAGAAAGAACAGGAAATGGAATTATCATATAGCTAAAGCGACTACTATTGAGTATCCGGAAAACTGGCAGAAGAAAATTAACAATATTGATAAGTTATCGGGTTATGAATTTCTTAGACTTCATAACTCTTTTGGTTCATATATAGGAAATTGTATAAACAGGTTTTTAAAAGGTACAAAAGAGCGGGTTGATCTCATAGCTTCTCACGGGCACACTATTTTTCACAAGCCTGATGAAAAGCTTACTTTTCAGCTCGGCAGTGGTGCTGAGATTGCTGCAAGATGCAGGATCACAACAGTCTCTGATTTCAGGTCGCTTGATGTTGCCTTAAATGGCCAGGGCGCCCCGCTTGTTCCTGTGGGAGATGATTCATTATTCAGGGAGTATAAATTCTGTCTTAACCTGGGAGGTTTTGCAAACATATCATTTAGAAAAGGGAATGACAGGCTGGCATATGACATTTGTCCTGTAAATATTATAATTAATCATCTCGCAGGAAAAATAAACCGTAAACTTGACAGGGACGGAAAAATCGCAAGCAAGGGAGATATTGACAATTCTTTGCTTAAAGAGCTAAGCGATATAAAATATTACAAAAAAGCGATACCAAAATCATTAAGCAGGGAGTGGCTTGATAATGAATTTCTGCCAGTCATAGATAAACATAAATTATCTTTAGAGAATAAGCTGCGTACGGTTTATGAACATATTGCAGTGCAGATTACAGAGCAGGCAAATATAGCCGGGGAAGGAGATATGTTAGTGACAGGAGGGGGGGCATTTAATAAATTCCTTATTAAACTTTTAAAGGAAAAGAGCGTGCATAAAATAATCATACCCGATAAAATAATGGTAAAATATAAAGAGGCATTAATATTTGCGTTTTTAGGGGTATTACGGTTAAGAAAGGAAGTAAATTGTCTTTCAAGCGTAACAGGCGCTGAATCAGATACATGCACAGGAACAGTATATTACTATTAGCTTTAAAATAAATTAATTGAACAGGTTTGTATTCTAAATGTTTATATAATTATAATTTCCATGTCTGTCACTGAAGGCGGGCATAAGATCATTGAAAATTAAAATCTAATATTATGAAGGTAAAATATCTGGCGTCGATTGTTGTTTTAATTACATTTTCGGGGGTAAGATTATCCTCCTGCACTAATTTTCTTATTTCAAAAGGAGCCACCACTGACAGTTCCACTATGATTACCTATGCTGCAGACTCACATGTATTGTACGGTGAATTATATTACAGGCCGTCTATGGATTATAAGCCCAACACAAAACTTAAGGTTTATGAGTGGGATACCGGAAAATATCTTGGAAAGATAAAACAGGTTGAACATACTTATGCTGTTATTGGTAATATGAACGAACACCAGGTAGCTATTGGTGAAACGACATATACCGGAAGGCCCGAATTGCAGGATACCACGGCAATTATGGATTACGGGAGTCTTATGTACATTACACTTCAAAGGGCAGGGACAGCCAGGGAAGCGATAATTATGATGGATGAGCTGGTTTCGGAATACGGATATTGCAGTACCGGTGAGTCATTTTCAATTTCCGATCCTGATGAGGTGTGGATTATGGAGATTATTGGCAAGGGAGCAGGGAACAAAGGGGCTGTATGGGTAGCAAGAAAGGTACCTGACGGATATATTTGCGGACATGCAAACCAGGCAAGAATATCAACATTTCCTCTCGATGATCCTGAAAACTGCCTGTATTCGGAAGATGTAATATCATTTGCCCGTGAGAAAGGTTATTTTGAGGGCAAAGATGAGGAATTTAGTTTTTGTGATGCTTATGCACCCCTCGATTTTACAGGTGCACGAATTTGTGAAGCACGTGTATGGTCTGCTTTCAGACGTGTAGCTGACGGGATGGATAAATATCTCGATTATGCCATGGGTGAGAACCTTCATAACAGAATGCCTCTGTGGGTTAAGCCAAAGGAAAAACTGTCAGTGCACGACGTGATGGAGCTCATGCGTGATTATTTCCAGGATTCTCCCATGGATATGACCAAAGATTTCGGAGCAGGCCCTTACCAGTGTATAGTCCGCTGGCGGCCCTTATTCTGGCAGGTTGACAGCGTATCTTACTTCAATGAGAGGGCAACATCCACACAGCAGACAGGCTTTTCATTTGTTGCACAAGCACGTTCATACCTTCCTGACCATATTGGAGGGATATTCTGGTTTGGCGTGGATGATACCTACAGCACAGTGTATTCTCCAATGTATTGCGGGATTACAAAAGTACCTGAAGCATATGCAGTGGGTAACGGCTCAATCATGGAATTCAGCGATGATGCTGCATTCTGGGTGTTTAACCAGGTGTCAAACTTTGCCTATACCAGGTACAGTTACATGATTCCTGAAATACGGCTGAAACAAATAAAGCTGGAGAATTTTTATATATCACAAATACCTGAGATAGACAAGAAAGCACTTAAACTGAATAATAATGATAAAGAACAGGCAGTTCAGTATCTTACGGATTTCTCGGTAAATACAGGAAACTCCACAGTTGAAGAATGGAAAAGACTATATGCGTATTTATTTACAAAATATGTTGACGGTAATGTTAAGGAAAAGGTCGAAGGACGGCAAAATCCAAAGCTGGAACAACCCGGGTACAGCGATGAATGGTACAGGATACTGATCAGGGAGACAGGAGATAAATTTAAATTGCCGGAAGGATCGTCACATTAAACAGCAAATGAAAAAATTATTTTCAAAAAATAAATTAATATTTGTTTCTACTGTCTGAAAAAATATTTGTAGTTTTGCGACCTGATTTTTTAGAGAAGAGAAATTTTAATTATTTGAACTATGGACCTATTAAAAGCTGCTGAAGCTAATTTTGCCGTTAAAAGGGAACTGCCGAAATTTGCATCCGGAGATACTGTAACAGTATATTATAAAATAAAGGAAGGAACAAAAGAGAGAATACAGCCCTTCAGGGGAGTGGTACTACAAAGAAAAGGATCCGGCATAACAGAGACATTTACAGTAAGAAAAATGTCAGGTAACACAGGAGTTGAGAGAATTTTTCCTGTTGAGTCCCCATATATTGATAAAATAGAGATAAATAAAAAGGGAAGGGTAAGAAGAGCACGGATTTTCTATCTCAGAAAACTTACCGGTAAAAAAGCGAGGATTCAGGAAAAAAGATTCTAACCCTGGTCAAAAATACTTAAAGGCTGTCATAAATAGGCAGCCTTTTTTTTAATGCTTATTTACTGCTATTTTTATACTCTTAATTAATGCAAAAATATTGTGATCAGAAACAGCCTCATAATCGTCATTCTGATAATCTTCAAATCATTATTTTCTGGTCTGTCATGCCAGTCATCACTAGATTTCTCCGGCGCAGGTTCATATATTGCCATTAATAACACACCGGAAATAAACCTGGAGGAATTTACGCTGGAATGCTGGTTTATGATGAAAGATACCGGGATTTCGGTTGTTACAGGAGTAAACGGTGTTGATGCTGTTCCTCTCATTTCAAAAGGAAAGGAAGAAGATGCGGGTAGCGCAAACATGAACTATTTTTTAGGCATCAGGAAGGAGGACAGTGTGCTGGCAGCTGACTTTGAAGAGTCAATAGTCAATTATCACAAGGGGAGGAACCATCCTGTTGTTGGTTTTACATCCATTAAGCGTAATGTTTGGTATCATGCAGCCGTATCTTATGATGGCAGTATTTTAAGTTTGTATCTTGACGGCGCTTTGGAGAGTGCTGTTGAGATTAACCGGCTGCCAATGAATCAAAGTACTATCGATGCTGTTATTGGCAGTGTTCTGCTGTCAGGAGGCGGTGCTGAAGGTTATTTTCATGGAAAGATAGATGAGGTAAGGATCTGGAATTATGCACGGTCACAGCAGGAAATTCAAAATAACATAAACAGGGAGATCATCACAGCACAGCCGGGACTTGTTTTACGTTTAGGATTAAACGAGGGCTCGGGTGATGATATATCGTATACAGGGATGCCCGGACAGGTTATGGATATTGCCGGCACACAGTGGGGCTGGTCTGCAGGGACATCTTTTGAAAATATTAATCCCCCTGAGTGCAATGATCCTCCTTATCTGAAAATAGGGCTGATAGCTGACCCGCAGTATTGTGATTACGACCCTGAAGGTACAAGATACTACAGGGAAACACTATGGAAATTACCTGATGCAGTTGACACTTTAAACAAATATGATGTTGATTTTGTAATGAGCCTTGGAGATAATATTGACAGAGACTATGAAAGCTTTGAACCGGTTCTTCCCTTCTACGACAGTCTTAATATGCCCGTTTACAAACTGCTGGGTAACCATGAATATGAAATTATTGACAGCAGGAAAGATACTGTTAAGCATCTGCTGAACATGCCGGATTATTATTATGATTTCACTTATGATAACTGGCGATTTATTGTCCTTGACGGAACCGAGCTGGCTGAATATGACAGTATACTGCATATGGACCTTAGGGAAGAAGCTGACAGCCTGTGGCAAAGTATCCAGGGAGAAATTAATGACCACCCCTGGAATGGAGGAATAGGAAGAAAACAAAGGAACTGGATAGAAAACAGGATCACTGAAGCTCTGAATAACGATGAAAAAGTGATTCTTTTTTGTCATTTCCCCGTATATCCGGAGCACGACCTGAACCTGTGGAACAGGTTTCAGATTATCGACATCGTTGAAAAATACGAAAATATAATCGCATATATTAACGGGCATAACCATGAAGGGAATTATGCCTTTCTGAACGGAAAACATTACATAACACAAAAAGGAATGGTTGAGACTGCCGACAGCAGTTCTTTTTCAATACTGAGCTTTTATAATAACAAGCTTGTTTTTGACAGCTACGGACTGATGAATGATCAGATACTCACTTTCAGGAATATTGATAAGAAACCGTATGATATTATACTCTCAAACAATACGCTGACTTATGCTCATGATTCGGGAAGCTATATAGGATACTTCTCAACCCTTGACAGCAGCAGTTCTCCAGCTCATTCATACGGACTGATTGACGCTGATGTGTTTGAACATAATTCCCTGTTTCATATATCCGGTGATTCATTGTTCCTGTCAACGCAGCAGGACATATCATTGATTGAGAATCTCACAATCAAGGCTGCCAGTAAGAACTGTAATCCGGATACTATCTCGAAGATTTTTACATTGGAGTTTGATACGGTTGCTTTGTCGTTGAATAACAGGATAGAGGATACAACACTTATTTTAGGACTGCCTGATTTGATTATTAACCTTGATTCGGTATTTACGGACAAGTCAGAATCCGGATTGCTGTATGAGGTAATTTCGGTCAATGAAAATAAGGTTGCTGTTTCCGTAGATAATAAAGATCTTGTTGTAGAGCCGTTGTCAGGCGGCAAATCAACAATTATTGCCGGTGCATATGACACCTATACCGGGCAGTCAGCCTCAGATACATTTGATGTTGCGGTGATTGATCCTTTAAATCATGGCCCTGTTGTTGATGATCCACCGGGAGATATTATAGTACAGATGGAAAATGATTCAATAGTAATTGATCTGGACACGTTATTTTATGATGAGGATAATGATACGCTGACTTACGGGATATTATGTGTTAATGATACATCAGTATATTGTATTGCTGAAAATTCGTTATTAAGTATTTATCCACTGAATGCAGGCGTGGACAGTGTAAAGATCAATGCCGATGATGACAGGGGAGGAGTCGCGGAGTTAAGCTTTAAAGTTATTGTTAATACTTCGCCTGTTGCAAAGTATGCATTCAGCGAATTCCTGATGCAGATATATCATGAATTTCCTGATATCGATCTTGATACAATATTCACTGATCCTGACGGCAACATTCTTGTTTATAATATTGATTCAATGGATAATAACATTATATCCGCTGATATTACAGGCTCAGGATTGCAAATTGACTATATAACCTCAGGTGATGTTATCGTCTATGTTTCAGCAGAAGATGGTTTAGGAGGAAGTGCTTACTGGGAATTACA
>CAZFHF010000080.1:0-864 GCA_964518655.1 uncultured Bacteroidales bacterium
AAAGTGAAGAAGTAGAAATATTAAAAAAGGCATTGATGAAGTTGCCGCAGAAAAAGAAAGAGGTAATAACACTAAGCAGGTTCCAGAAACTTAAGTATAAAGAAATAGCAGAAATCCTTGGATGCTCGGAAAGTGCGGTGAAAGTGAGAATATTCAGGGCAATGGATGAACTCAGGATAATATATAACAGGTTATCAAAGAATTAATTTCATGTTAAAATGAGCTTAGCACGTGATAAAGATATTCTCAGATTATAATTTGTTAAAAATTTGAACAGATGAACAAGAAAGAAAAATCAAGATTAATAGTGGAATACTTATTCAACAATTCAAAGCAAGTTGATAAGGGTAAAATGCGGAAATTTTTACTGGAAAAAGGTGTTGAAGAAAAGGATTTAAGTGAATTTGAAAAAATTGCGGAACAATTTTATTCAATGCCTGATGCAGAGCCCGGTGAAAGCATGAAAACGAGATTTATGGAAAATCTTGAGGAATATAAGCGAAGCATTCCTTATAAGGAACAACATGTAAATTATATAAACAGGATATTGGAAGAAATCTGGCAGCCTGTGTTATTAAAAAGACTTGCCTACGCGGCAGTATTGTTTGTATTTGGATGCCTGGCAGGATACTGGTACACATCCGAGTTCAAATATAAGACACAGGTAAGCTCAATGATTTCTGAAATGCAGGATATGCAGAAAGTTATGATGCTCACATTACTCGAACAGCCTTCACCTACAGACCGGTTAAAAGCCATAAGCATAAGCAATCAGATAATAAAGAAAGATGATAAAATTATCAATGCCTTATTGAATACGCTGAATAATGACCAGAATGTAAATGTAAGGCTGATGGCCGTTGA
>CAZFHF010000080.1:874-10779 GCA_964518655.1 uncultured Bacteroidales bacterium
TTGAAGCATTGTATAATTTTGCTGACAACCCAAAGGTGCGTATAGGATTAATAGAATCAATAACCAGGCAGGAGTCGCCTATTGTACAGGCTGCACTTGCAGATGTGATGGTTCTTTTGCAGGAAAAAGGATCGGTTGAAGAACTCAGAAAACTTCTTGACAGAAATAACCTTGATGAAAGTGTCGAAACAAAACTTAAAAGCAGTATCAAGTTACTAATCTAAAATTTTAAAAAAATGAAAACAACAGTAATAGTATTAAATATAGTATTTATAAGCCTGGCATTGTGTTACACGGGATTTACGCAGGAAAACGAGGAGCAGATGACCGTATCATTCAGCAAGCCGGGAGAACCGGGATTTATATATGTTGATAACCTTAACGGTCAAATCAATATTGAGGGATATGAAGGAACGGAAATTGTAGTAAAGGCTAAAGGAAACGAGAATGCATATCCTGAAATAGCATTGCCTGTTATGCCGTATCCTTTTGATTCAGAAGGTGATGATGAGGAAATCAGCAAAGAGGGATTGAAAAAGATCAAAAGTAGTTCATTTGAGATTAATGTTATTGAGGAAGAAAATAAAATAACGATAAAAGCAGGTTCACCGATGAATGTTCAGAACTTTTATATTAAAGCTCCATATAACTGTTCATTGAAACTCAACACAGTAAATGGAAATATTTCGGTGAAAAAAATTACGGGAGAAATAGAGATAAATACAGTTAACGGTAAGGTAAATCTTGATGAAATTTCAGGATCGGTTGTTGCCAGCTCAGTTAATGGAATGATAAAAGTAACATTTAAGGAAGTTACACCTGACGCCCCGATGGCTTTTTCAACTGTTAACAATCATATAGATGTTACATTACCTGCATCGGTGAAAGCTACCTTAAAAATGAAAACCGACGGTGGAGATATTTATACAAACTTTGATATGAAAATTGAAGAAGAGCACGAGAAATCACAGAAGGAACATAAAAACGCATATACCACAACCACTACCTGGGCAAAGTGGACAACAGGCAAAATAAATGGCGGAGGCGCAGAACTGGTTTTTAAGAGTCTGCACGGAGATATTCATATCAGGAAAGGAAAATAAATCATACTTGTATTTTATGCTAAGATTAGGAATACCCTGACAGGTATTCTTAGTCTTTTTATTAATCCTGATATTCACCAGGATTTAAACCCGCCCGGAAAAATAAAAGGACGGAGTTGAGGTTTATGTTAATAAAGTACATCTTTATAAACAAATTTCTATTCTGCAGAAGACGTAACTTTGCAGAAAAAATAAATGAAGAGCATAGGATTATTATCTTTTTTGCTGATATCTTATTCCGGATTTAATAATGTATATAGCCAGACAGATAAGAAAATGACCCGGGAGGAGTATATTGCTGAATATAAAGATCTGGCTATTAAAGAGATGGAAAGAACGGGCGTACCGGCAAGCATAACACTGGCCCAGGGCATACTGGAATCAGGAAACGGAAATAGCCGGCTTGCAGTAAAAGCAAATAATCATTTTGGAATAAAATGCCACGACTGGAATGGCAGGAAGATACGTCATGATGATGATCTGAAAAGAGAATGCTTCAGGAAATATAAATCAGTAAGCCAGTCATACAAGGACCACTCCGATTTTCTGGTTGAAAAACAACGTTATTCATCTCTGTTTTCTCTTAATCCTACAGATTATAAAGGATGGGCAGAGGGCCTTAAAAAAGCAGGGTATGCGACCAGCAGAAATTATGACGAGGCACTGGTCAGGATCATTGAAGAAAACCAGCTTTATGCATATGATCAGGGAGTAGATATTCCGGAGACCGCAGTTCAGCATTTAGCATCTGCAGATAATTCTGACATCACTCCTGAACAAGCAAGAATACTTGAAAGAAACAGGATCAAATATATCATTGCTGAAGAAGGAGATTCATATAACAGCTTAACTGAAGAATTTGATCTATTGCCATGGGAGCTAAAGAAATATAATGAACTTGGTGAAGTTGCAGAGATTGACTCCGGACAGATATTATATCTTCAGCCGAAAAGAAAAAAGGCGGAGGCAGGAAATAAAACACATACTGTTGAAGAAGGGGAATCAATGCATTCTATTTCACAGAGATATGGGATAAAATTAAGTCAGCTATATAAAAAGAACTTAATGGAGGAAGGTTCTCAGCCTGAAGCAGGACAGGTACTACAGTTAAGAAAAGGCTTGAAAGGCAGTAAATCACAATTTGAGTTAAGCTTGAAGGATGATCAGCAGACCGAAGATAATGATGAAATAGAATTTGAGTTTGACCCCGAAGATGAGTGATAGGTCATTCCAGGGCAAGTTTATATTGTTCAGGATTATGAAAACCTTTCAGGAAATCTTCTGTTCCCAGTCTTTTCTTCCCGGCTAGTTGGAGGCTTTTAATATAAATATATCCTCCATTTACAGCAACCCTGAGATATGTTTTATTATCACTCTCAATCTTACCTGCTGCGATGCTATGTTCTTCTTTTCTGATTTCAGATTCAAATATTTTTACTGAAAGAACATCATCCGTTTCAGATATAAGTTCTGTCCATGCTGTGGGATAAGGGCAAAGCCCCCGGATGAAATTATAAATGTCTGTTATACTATTGGCCCAGTTTATTTTACAATCATCTTTGTATATTTTAGGTGCCGGATTTAGTTGTTTATCTTCAGAAAGTTCCAGCTGGTTAACTTGAGGAAATACTCCGTGACCAATGGCCCTCACAGTTTTTACTACAAGTCCGGCCCCGAGTTTCACTAATCTGTCATGCAGCTCCCCTGCATTTTCATCCGGACCAATATCAGTTTTTTCCTGGAATATTATTTTTCCGGTGTCAATATCATGGTCAATAAAAAACGTAGTAACCCCTGTAGTTGTTTCCCCGTTTATAATTACCCAGTTTATTGGTGCTGCTCCACGGTAGTCGGGCAGGAGTGAGGCATGCAAATTAAAGGTTCCGTATTCCGGCATTTTCCATACAACCTCAGGTAAGATTCTAAACGCCACAACAACCTGTAAATCTGCTTTAAGCTCACTTAGCTGTGTAATAAAATCCTCATCCTTTAAATTTACAGGTTGCAGTAAATTAAGATTATGCTCCCCGGCACATAGTTTAACAGGCGACGGGAGTAATTGCCGTCCGCGTCCCGCAGGTTTGTCAGGGGCTGTTATTACTCCGACAATATTCTGACCATCATTTATCAAAGCCTTAAGTGAATGTACAGCAAAATCAGGAGTGCCCATAAATACTATACGTAAATTATTTTCAGGCATAGGTAAAGGTGGTTATAGTGTTTAGTTACATATCATCATCAGGTTTAAAATCCTCATCATTTAATAGTTCAAGGAAATGGCCCATTTTATTCTTCTTGGTTTTCAGGTAAAACTCGTTATGTTCATTCGGAGGAATTTCCAAAGGGATATTTTCCACAATCTCAAGTCCATAACCTTCCAGTCCTGCTCTTTTTACGGGATTATTTGTCAGAAGCCTTATTTTTCCCAGCCCCAGTTCCCTTAATATACTGGCGCCAACCCCATAGTCACGTTCGTCTATCTTAAAGCCTAAATCGAGATTTGCCTGGACTGTATCACGTCCTTCTTCCTGCAATTTGTATGCTTTAATTTTATTGAATAGTCCAATGCCTCTTCCCTCCTGATTCATATAAATTATTACACCCTTACCCTCTTTTTCTATACGTCTCATTGCTTCGTGAAGCTGAGAACCGCAATCACAGCGATATGATCCAAAAATATCACCCGTGATGCAGGAAGAATGAACACGCACAATTACAGGTTCATCTTTGGTCCAGTTTCCTTTTATAAGGGCTATATGTTCCAGGTTATTTGATATCTGAATAAATGGTATCAGGTTAAAAGAACCGTATTTAGTTGGTAATTTGACCTTTACTCCTTTAATAACTATACTTTCTTTTTCAATACGGTATGCAATAAGGCTTTTTATACTTATTATCCTGAGATCAAATTTTTCACAGATTCTCATTAATTCAGGAAGATGTGCCATAGTGCCGTCCTCATTCATTATTTCGACCAGCACTCCTCCTGGTGTTAGTCCTGCAATACTTGTTAAATCAACTGCTGCTTCAGTATGTCCTGCCCTGCGTAGCACACCCTTGTTTCTGGCTTTCAACGGAAAAATATGACCTGGCCGCCCTAAATGTTCAGGCCTGGTTTTAGGATTAACAAGTGCCTTGATAGTCTTTGCCCTGTCACTTGCCGATACTCCCGTGGTACATCCATGACCCAGAAGATCAACTGAAACTGTAAAAGCTGTGCCATGTATAGAAGTATTTGTACCAACCATTAGATCCAGCTCCAGTTCCTTACACCTGTCTTCAGTAATAGAAGCGCAAATCAAACCTCTGCCGTGAGTGGCCATAAAATTGACAATCTCGGGTGTTATAAGCTCTGCAGCACAAATAAAATCTCCTTCATTTTCCCTGTCTTCATCATCAACAACAATTACTACCTTACCTTTACGGATATCTTCAACCGCTTCATCTATAGTATTTAATGTTATTGTGTCAACCCTTTGATTTAACTCTTTCGTCATGATAATAATATTATACTAAAACGATATTATTTATACTATTTTATAGAATTTATGGCAAAAGTACTATAAGTAATTAAATTTACATAGCACTGAGTAATGAAGTTCAACTCCTCTTTGCCTTTTCCCATGTCACAGACTGTGTCCCTGATATGTATCTGAACATACCACGAATTATTGAATAATTCATGATAAAGATATAATAAGGGATGAAAAGTATTTTTAACCTGATTCTAAAATTCTTCAATAATGTACCTAGTAATATCATTAAATAAAAGATAAGTTGCACAATAAACATGTACATATACAAATTAACACTAAAATCCTGCTGCCACACAATAGCCAGGTTAAATAAAAATATGAGAACAAATGATACCGGAACAAACGTCCATCTCAGGACTTTATGAGAAAAGTACTGAAATGAAAATAAACCGTATCTGAAAATATTCAGCATCTCTATCATCCTGAATAAGGTCTGGAGCCCGCCACAGGCTATTCTTACTTTTCTTTTAAGCTCTTCTTTTATTGATAATGATGCTGATTCGTATGCATATGCGTTTGGGGCATATTTAATTTTATAACCTTTCTTTACTATCCTCAGGGAGATTACAAAATCATCAAGCAAAGAATCTTCCTCAACATCATCATATAATTCTGTACGAATTGCAAACAACTCACCTACAGCCCCCATAACTGAATTAAGTTCTGATTCAAGGGTTTTTATGACGGATTCATACTGCCAGTACAGACCTTCTCCTGCGCTAACTGCTTTTTCTTTCCTTGACAACATTATTCGCTTTTCACCTGCCACACATCCAATAGTATTGTCTTTAAAAATTTCAACAATTTCCTTTATTGAGTTTTTGTTCAGGTCAGTATTGGCATCAGAAAATACTATTATGGGAGTACTAATATATTTTACTGCCCTGTTCATAGCATTTATCTTACCTTTTCTCTCATTTTCGTGCAAAACGGTAATATTACTGTATTTCCTGAGTATTTCCGGTGATCCGTCGTTTGAACCGTCCGTTACCCAGACAAGATGAAGCTTGCCTTCAGGATAATCCAGCTCAAGTGAGTTCTTGATTTTATTTTCAATGCATTTCTTTTCATTATATGCCGGAACCATCAGTGTGACTTCAGGTTCCCAGGAGTTAACAGATGACAGTTTTTTCCTGGTAAATATCTTTTTTAGTGATACTAATATCAATAAAATGATAGTATAACCGAAATAGGAGTATAAGATTATAAACAGGAATATCCAGAATAGCAAAATAAAAATCATATCAAATATGTCTTATAGAATTCAGACAGAGCAGCTGTTATCTTTCTATTATCCATCTTAGCTATCACGAAAGCTTTTGCATTTTCTCCAATTTTGGCAAAAAAACTTATATTATCCAAAAGATTTTCTATTTCTTTTTTAAAATCATCAGCTGTGTCAGCTATTAAAATATTCTCTCTATGTTTAATATCAATCCCTTCAGCACCTATAGCTGTTGTTATAATTGCTTTTCCCAAAGCCATACCTTCTATTATCTTAACCCGCATCCCGCTGCCTGAAAGCAAGGGAACAATCATTACAGACTTATCTTTCATAAATTCAATAGCATCTTCCACTTCACCCTTAAAAACAATATTATTATATTTTAATATTCTTTCTGTCAGTTTTTTTGGTGCATTTCTTCCTGCAATAAAGAACTTTATTTCTGGATTTTCATTGTTAATTTTTATCCAGACATTCTTTAAAAACCAGAGTAGCCCCTCCTGGTTAGGAATCCAGTCAAGTGATCCCAGGAAGAATAATGATGGATAATGAGTATCTTTATTATTAATAGTGTCGTTTTTAATATCCAGTCCTGATGGGCAAACATGGTATGGCTTATGATTTCCAAGATTATTTAATATATCTGCATCTCTTTGAGTTATTGGTACTAACAAATCATATCTGTCCAATGATTCAATCTCCAGTTTTTTAATCCTTTTTGCTAGTATCTGAAAATATATTCTTTTAATAATATTATTGGTATTATATACTATCCTGTCCCAGATTTCATGTTCTATGTTGTGAGTCCTGAGTGCAATTTTAGCATCAGAGTATTTCCTTATTGTCTTAATATATGGCGTCAGATATAGTCCTTCCAGTTGAACGACATCAAACTTCCCTTCTTTTAATATCTCTGCCAGCTTATTGCTAAATTCTTTAGTAATGAATCTTTCGGCATTATAGGGCAAACGGGAAAATAACAAATTAAGAACAGCACTAATATAATTAATATCAGTATTAATATTTACATATTCAAATTCTGCAATATCCTGCATAACATTTAATACTTCCTCAGGATTTATATAATGCTTACTGGTATTCATTGCGAGAATTTTAACATGATGACCATTTAATCTTAATCCTTTGGTAAGATTAAGAATCGCTATAGCACCGCCGTCTTTTGGCGGATATGGAAGTTTATTGCATATTTGAAGGATTCTCATCTTTAGGTTTCAAATTCTCTTAATAAAGACGGGCTATCTACTATATCAATAATTGATTGAGAGACATCGGATACTTCGGTAAGTTCTTTCCTAAGTTTAACAAGAGACATATAATGCTTAACAAGCATAAATAATCCGACAGGTATAACGATCAAGGCAAGAATTCTATATATTCTTGAGAGGAACGACTTGGACCTTTTAAAAAGTATCACCGGAAAGTCATTTACTTTTAACTGAATATAAGATACTTTAAACCAGTTACTTGATATTATAGTATCAACAATTTGATTATAATCTTTCTGGAACTGTTCAATCCTTTTATAAGTTAGCGATGCAACGAATGAGATTATCAGCCTTGAAATCTTTTTGTTATTATCAATGTCTTTAATATATGTATTTGTATTCTCAATTAATGAATACAATGTAGCTTTAAGATCTTTCTTTTTTATTATGGTAAAGTCAAATTTTCCTGTAAGATGGCTTTTCAAATCAAGCATTTTAATTTTATCAATACCAATTGATCTTCTGAACAGATTCATATAAGTATCTATATTAAGAATTGCAGAATCAGTTGTTGCTTTATATGTAATGAAGCCTCCGGCAACCAGTAAAATAAATGAGGACATCCACATACCCTGCAATGGGGATAAGATGTCACCTCTTATTAATTTTTCACCCATCAGGGAAATGATATAGTAAAGTATAAACATGAGCGTTGATATTACTGTTGGCATACCTATACCTCCTTTTCTGATAATTGCACCCAGTGGTGCTCCGATGAACAGGAATACAAGGCATGCAAATGAAAGCGTGAATTTTCTATGCCATTCTATTTCATGTTTTCGTAAATGCCTGCTTTTAAATGTAAGATTAAGAGATGTATTTTCAATATAACTTTTTGAAGAGCGTGCAAAGGCTATTGCATTGCTGCTGATCCTTCTTTTATTCTCTAATGAAAAGTTTGTAAAAAGACTATCGAAATTTATCTTTGCCGGACCAACAGCTACCTGCTTATCAATACTGTCAGTATTTTGCATAATATGTTTTGCATGACTTTTTCTAAGGTTTCTATCCCGCAGTTTAAAATAGTTGGTATTAACCATATCACTGTAAAATTGAGCATTCCTGTTATGCAATTCCCTTTTAAGTGAATCCCTGGCTTTAGTGAGCTGTGACAGGTTCATCATCTGGTAGTTGTTCTTAAAAAGGTTTTCGTCTGTCCTTTGCAGGCCAAAACCGGTGAGTTTCAGTATGAGTATTTGCTTTCTGAATTTATTTACTCTATGAGGATAGGTCTTAATTTTTTTTCTTCTGTCTTCAACAAGTTCGTCATAGCTAATGCCGTTCCAAAGGGTTATTAACAGGTTTCTTTCATCAACTGTTATCTTCATAAGTCCCGAATCAGCAACAATTACACTTCTGTTACCTTGCCTGCCGGAATGGTCATATATCTTAATATCATAAAGTGTGTTTGTTTCCGGGTCTTTTCTGTTTACCCTTATACTATAGTTATCTATCCCGCTATAAAACTCACCCGGCTTAATTTGCAGTTCAGGCCTTTGTTGTCTTACATCATAAAGCAACGATCTCATTTTAAGATTTGTAAATGGAAGGACATTGTTTGAAAAAAAGAATGCTCCAAAGCTAATAAAGGTCACTACAATGATTATCGGAAACATAATTCTTTGCAGTGAAACTCCTGATGCTTTGATTGCTGTTAGTTCAAAATATTCTCCCATACTTCCAAATGTCATTAGCGATGACATTAGTATTGACAGGGGCAATGCCAGAGGTACAAGACTGGCAGATGTATACATCAGCAGTTCACCTATAATGGAAAATTTCAGGCCCTTACAAACAAGATCATCAATGTATCGCCACAGGAACTGCATTAACAGCAGAAACAGAACAATGAAAAAAATAAGAAAGAAAGGTCCTATGAATTCTTTAATGACTAACTTATGTAATCGTTTCACAGTTTTAAGTGTATTTATGATCTGCTAATTATTGAAACGAATACAAAGTTAAATTATTTTCAATATAATATCCGGCAGGTTTATAATCCAAGTGTATGTTTAAGTTCACTAATTTGAGTATTCCACAATTCAATCGAATCTTCTTTCTCATCCTCTTCAGTGAAATCAGTCACTACAAGGGCTACATCCCCTGTAAGCTCATCTATATTAATACGGAATTCAAAATATGTATTTTCATCAGGCTCCTCAATCCAGTGGAAACGGATATACTTGTTTTCTTTTTTTTGTGTTACCACAGCTCTTTGCTCAATAGCATTCCAGATAAATGAAAAAACATTTCCCTTTAAATTAACATCGTCGGCAAACCATTCTGACAGACCTCCAGGAGTACTTAATCTGGCATAAAGCACCTTGGGTGACGAGTTAATAGTATATTCCATCACAATTTTACTCTTCATCTATAGCCTAATAATAAGATCTTCAGTTGGTGCAATATATAAAAAAAACTTTAGTAAAAAAATTTATTAAAGATTTTCATAAATATCATAAAAATATATTTGGATGTTAAGTTTTATGAGCTTTTCAGCATGTTAACAAAGCATGTATTAAATGCATAGAATCGTGCCGGAAATTAAGTTGTTCCTTATGCGAATATTTTATATTATTTTTATAAAATAAATATTTTATCTTTGCATGCCTGAATATTAACGAGGGTTAGAGCGTCCCGATATAATCGGGAAGGTCGGGGTTGAAGGAGGAATAAAATATAAGGCGAGGTAGCTCAGGTGGTTAGAGCGTCCCGATATAATCGGGAAGGTCGGGGTTGAAGGAGGAATAAAATA
>CAZFHF010000081.1:0-10750 GCA_964518655.1 uncultured Bacteroidales bacterium
TATCTATTTCAACAATTCTTTTCACCTTCTATATATTATTTTTCATAAACCAGCAACCAGCAACCTGCAACCAGTATAAATTTTATCTCATCGGAACCTTTTCATTACTGCCCTACCAATATAATTCACTATGCCTGTAATAATAAATAATAAAAGTCCGATAGCAATCAGGGAACTTAGTTTTAAGCCTTCAGCTTCTCCAAACTGGTTGGCAATAACACTTGCCATGGTATTTCCCATGGAGAACAATCCTTTAGGTATAATATTAGCATTACCTATAAGCATTGTCACCGCCATAGTTTCACCGAGAGCTCTTCCCAGGGCAAGTATATAACTGGCAATTATTCCTGAACTTGCCGAAGGTATAATTACGGTAAATATCACTTCCCTTCTTGTTGCTCCCAATGAATAGGCGGCTTCCTTAAGCTGTACCGGGACCATGGAGATTACTTCATTACTCAGGGATGATGCGTACGGAATGATCATAATAGCCAGGATCAGCGCCGAAGTAAAAATACCGAATCCCTGTGAGCTAAGTCCGAGATTCACAATTACCGGCCTGAAAACATAAAATCCCCACAGCCCGTATACAATTGAAGGTATGCCGGCCAGCAAATCCACCATGGAGCTTAATACGGATGCAATCCTTGTTCCCCTGAAGTATTCTCCGAGAAAAACAGAAACCGAAAAAGACAAAGGCAGGCACAAAAGAAGTGCAATTAAAGATGTCATTAAGGTACCTGATATAAATGGCAGTGCTCCGTAACTTTCCCTGCCCTCAGTTGGATTCCAGTTTGAAGAAAAAATAAATTTTAAACCAAATTGCTTAAATGCCGGTATGGAGCCTGTCATGAGCGACAGCACCATACCGGCCGCAAATAATAATACAATTATTGAGGCTACCAGTATAATAGATTTTAATAATCTTTCCCCACGCATTATTTTATTAATGCTTCTCCTTTATATGTAACTGACTTAAGTATATTTTTTGCTTTTTCAACTGCTTCATCAGGTAAAGGAGAATAATTTACTTTTTTTGTTACTTCTTGTGCTTCAGGACTAATAAGCCAGCTCAGGAGATTAAGTGTCTCAGCTGCCTGTTCTTTTGACCGTCCATTATAAGACTGTTCCTTATAAAGAATAAGCCAGGTAAATCCGCTTATCGGGTAGCCTTCAAGATCATCGGTATTTGTCAGCATTACCCTTGTATCATCCGGGATAGTTCCTTTGGCTGCAGCACTTATTGATTCAACTGATGGAGCAATGTAATTACCTGAGCTGTTTCGCACTTTGGCAATCTGTATTTTCTGAGCAAGTGCATATTCTGAGCCAATATATCCTACAGCACCTTCTGTCTGGCTTATGGTTCCGGCAACTCCCGGATTGCCTTTTGCCCCTATTCCTGTCGGCCAGTTCAGTGATTTTCCTGAACCTACCTCTTCCTTCCACAGAGGACTTATTTTCGACATATAATCACTAAAAATAAAAGTTGTGCCGCTACCATCAGAGCGATGTACGACCATAATTTCCTTATCAGGCAAAGTGAACCCTTTATTATTGTCTTTGATTGCCGGATCATTCCACCTGGTAATCTCTCCCATAAATATTCCCTCCAGTATGCTTTCAGTAAGCTTCAATCCGTCAACACCCGGTAAATTGTATGCTATAACCACTGCACCGAGGCATGTAGGTATATGTACTATATCAGCGGGCATTTCTTTAATCTTTTCGTCTGTAAGAAAAGCATCGGTCGCTCCAAAATCAACAACTTTATCTGCCAGGCTCCTTATTCCTCCGCCTGAACC
This sequence comes from uncultured Bacteroidales bacterium, assembly GCA_964518655.1. Taxonomy (GTDB): domain Bacteria; phylum Bacteroidota; class Bacteroidia; order Bacteroidales; family UBA10428. Next base: position 1,806 of record CAZFHF010000081.1, read on the forward strand.
AATACCTCCATAGGTTACCAGTGTCCCTGATTCATTAGTGTACATTTTAAACACCTGGTTATAATAAGGCATAGGAAAAGTGGCGCCTGCAGCAGTGATAGTTATCTTTTTTCTGCCGGAATCTGCAGGTTTATCACCTGACTTACAAGATGTCATCAGGATAACTGCAGCTGTAATTGTTATGATTAATGATAGTTTTTTCATTTCTTATTTTTTTTTAATTAGTATATAATCTGTACAATTTTATTAGAATAATATTTCCCTGTTATTTCAAATATGTTACGTAATTATTACAATTTTCAGAAGCTGATTTCAGCACTTAGGAATATCCATGATGTTAGTGAGCTTCCGCTTTCCGAAGGGAGCCACCCCTTATAATTAGGGGCTAATTTTATGCCTTTCACAGGTGCATATTCAATACCAGCCATAAACATCTGTCCGTCTTTTGATATGTTCCATGGATCAGGCTCCCCACTTAGCTTATTTGAAGACAGGTAATCATACCTGCCAAAAACTTCTAACTCTTTCATCAGTTGGTAGGATGCAAAAGACGAAAATCCTGCTAGGTTATGATCTTTTTCATGCTCGTTGTTGTTTTCAAGGTCAAACTCCACACCTGCCGATATTGCATCCGTTGAATAACCTATAAATGTTGCCACATGCATCAGAGCCTCATCTTTTTTCTCGTAATCAAAATAACCTCTGAATACCAGCCCTTTAGCAGGTTTTACAGTTATTCCCCCTCCTGCCCTGTATGTTGTATCAGCCTGAACAGACTTATAACCTTCGCCGTTCACAAATATAGCATCAACACTAACCATATCATGAATTTTGTATGCCACGCTGATACCAAGATCAGCACTGGAACCAAATTTATACTCGTCCTGGAAGGATTTCAGAATATAACGATGACCCCATTGTTTTTCCTGTAATTTAAACTGTATGGTGCTTATCATTCCGAAATATGTTGTAAGATTGTCATAACTGAATTTCATATATGCATTTTTCAGGTAAGCTGTATGCTGTAATTTTCCAACACCGGGATCACCGACGTCAAGGTTAATTTTTGCAGAGAAATATTTACTGAACTTATATTCATAACCCAGATATGCCCTTGTGATTTCAATTGCCGATTCGTATTTGCCTTCAAACATCTGGGTGTGCGCATTTGTATATATCTTTGCAAATGGCTTTCCCGAAGGTTTAAATACAGGTTCTTCGGGTTTATCCTGTGCAAAAGTGCTGATTGCACCTGCCAGCGCCAGTAATAAAATGGTATGGTTTTTTTTCATTTTAATAAGATTTAGTGTTTCATTTGCGACACAATATTATATCATTATTGTTATAGAGTTATTTCATATATGTTACATTATAGTTACATTTTACATGAGACTATTACATATTAAAACAACAAGATAAAAGTCTTATATGTCCAGTTGCTTGCATTTCAGTCGGAATTTTATTATCCAACCTCACGGGTTTAATAATGTCTTACCGCAACTGTAACAAAATTGTAATTGAAAATAATCTGCTAATTTTGATTTTTATCCCTGGCTAAAACCTGATGAGTTTTATTCTCATATCGGCTAATTATCATTTCATTGAATTGGCCAGTATATGAGCGGCCCGTAATGGCTCAGGCATCTTATATTTAACAGCGCATCTTGATACTATTTCAATGGCGGTACCCAGGTCCGTTTTATGTCCCTGTGAAATGAAAACAGGTTTTATTTTGTCCCTTGTCCTCAGACATGCGCCAACAATTTCATTGCCGTTATTATGTATTTCTGAAAATGAACCTTTGCTTCTGCCCGGATTAACATAATGCCTGTACATCGATCTTTGGGCACATCCTATAGATGGAACATCAAGAATTATACCCATATGCGTGGCAAGACCCATTTTCCTTGGATGGGCTATACCATGCCCGTTAAATATAATTACATCCGGCCTGTCTTTTAATAATTCGAAGGCTTTCAATAACGGCGGCCCTTCCCTGAAGGTTAACAATCCCGGTATATAAGGAAAAGAAACCTCGGAGACTGTCCTTATTTCTTCTGTTTTATTTAATTCGGGGTAAGTAAATACACATACTGCCGAATATGCTTTACCGGATGAAGAAGAATAAGCAACATCACAACCTGCAATGCTTTTAATCTGATTAACGCAATTACGGAGATTTATCCTTTTGGATAGCTCATTTTGTATTCTTTTAGCTTCACTTATTGAAACATCCCAGGAATGTATCCTGTTACAATGCATTTCCGGAATTATCTGAATTCATTTCTTTTACTATGATCTGAGCCATTCTTCCGCCGATTCAATATTATCAAAGAATCTGGACTCTACAGGATTTGCCTGTGTTACTTCTTTGGAGTAACTTTCTACTGAAAATTTAGAAAAAACATCCTCCGGCACAATGATAGCCTCCTTAAGCTTACCATGCTTCTTAGCATACTCACCTATATTTTTTGCCGCCAGCTTCTGTGAATCAGGACCAAGGCCTTTATGCCCCCTGGCATCGAGTAATAAACCGTCAGCGTTATGCTCATTTAACGCCTTCACTATTATGTTCAATAATATGATAAATGATTCACCGGGAGTCCTTCCCCACCATGTTTCATGCAGGTAATTTCCGTCCGATACATACTCTAATTTTAAATGCTTGTCTTCGTAAAGTACTTTTCTTTCCATATAAATGATGTTTTAATACCTTTTAAATACTGACAATAATTCAATCATCTGTATATAAATATAGCATAAATCGGTGAAAGAATCAAGAAGGGCGTTGTCCCCTTTTATTGAATGATTAGCTTATTATAAATTAATCCTTTGCCGGTATCGATCCTGATGAGATATATGCCGGGATTCAAACTTGAAACATCTGATTTGAACTCAAATTCTCCCTTTCCTATAAAAGATTTATGCAAGGTTTTAACAAGCTGACCATATATGTTGACTATCTCAATTGACATAAAACATTCGTTACTTATATCAAGACAAATATTTATTATATCTGACGACGGATTGGGAAAGATTTTCAATTGTTTCACATTACTTTGTTCTGCTACAGGATTGTTTATACTAACAGGTGGCTCCTGGTATAGAATATATATCCTGGCATCTTGCGGGGGTATTATGAATATTGTTGAATCAATGTCAAAAGATACGTCAGTATGTTTCTCATCAAAAACAACTTCTATACTGTTCATATTGGGATTAAGTACAATTGTTGCATTTTCAAATTCACGGCTTAATACATTGGCACCATATGTCCCTGTTTCAAAGTCCCCCAGAGGATCTCCCAGATCAGTATTATATTCCTTAAACCACCATAACTGTCCGTGCAGGCAATCACCGCGGTCAAAACCAAAATATCCGTAATCCCTGAGCATAGTACCAATCAGGCCAAGACGGAACCTTCTCATATCATCGCTTGTCAATGAATCAAGCATCTGGGCTTCCTCCTGTGTCCTGTCCATTCTTAAATCGACATTAATAAAATGATAAACAGGTTCCTGCGCTAAATCACCAATGTAGCTGTAGGCATTCCATGTATACTCCCATCCGGGATCCCCAAACTCATTTCCCAGTGCATTCTCATGCATAGGCCCGTTAGCGTAATCATATAGTTCAACATACTGAGCCCAGGGCACACCGCCGTTTCCCGTAAGAATCCAGTCAGGATGCAGTTTCCTTAATTCTGTGAGCAAATATACCTGTGAAGCACGAAGTGAATCTTTATCACGATTATCAAGAATCCCATCTTCGTTAATATCGGCCCCGCTCCATGGATCATTTAACATAACATCAAACATAATACCATCAACATCGTCCTCTACTTTATTTTCTATGAAATCTATCATATGTTTTGAGTAGCCGTAACTATCGATAAAAGGATTTGCCAGGGGGAATCCCCATGGTTCAAAAAATTCCCCGGTTGTTGTTTTAAGGTTCCAGACCTCATCATACCCGTGATATAAACTATCCCACGGACCCGGTCCCTGCATGGGTATCCATGCCAGTATCTTAATGCCTGGATTAATATCCCGGATTAATTCATGAGAAAAATTCTTGTTTATCAGATTGTAATCCGGGTTTAATATAATGACATCCCATTGGGCAAGCCTTTCTTCCAGGTTGTGTGTTCCGTATGTTGACTGTATTATGTCATAACGGTGTGCATAATTTACCAGGCGCGGTGAATTCCTGCTTGTATCCTTTGGGGATATGTGTGGATTTTCCCACTTACAGTAAGTTGGCACTTCCGGCTCTTGTATTGCAAATATCCGTGCATCATTTGCAGGAACTTCGAAATCCATGGCTGTATAATTATATGAAACATCCGTTCTGTATTCATCAAATGTTATGTCAACAGTTATATTATTCTGATTTAATATTATTGTCCCGAATTCGAATTCGCGGCTTAGCACAGAATCCCCGTATATGTTTCTCTGGTAATCATCCAGGGGATCTCCCAGCTCAACATCGTATTCATCAAACCACCACATCTGGCCGTGAAGGATATCCCCCCTGTCAAATGCAAAATAGATATTATCTTGTAGCATTGATCCGACTAATCCCAGCCGGAAACGCCTCTTATCATTTTCAGTAAGCTCAGTTAATACAGCAGCTTCTTCATAACTTCTGTTACACCTGACATCAACATTAACAAAATGAACAAAAGTATCTGGTTCCCTTTCATCTATTCTGTTATATGTTGACCAGGTAAAATTCCAGCTGGAATCCGCATATTGATTACCAAGTGCATTTATATGTATTGTGCCGTCAGTATAATCATATAATTCACAAGCATCAGACCAGGGAATAGTATTATGACCTATGATCCACCACCCGGGATTTATTTCCTTTATTTTATTTGTCAAAAATATCTGGGCGCTTCTTAATGAATCCCTGTCTGCACTATTTACAGATCCGTTAAGATCAATGTCTGCATTAAACCAGTTGCTTTCCCATAAGCAGTCAAGATATACACCGTCGAAACTGGTTTGTCTTTGTGACAGAAAATTATAAATATGTTTTGCATATCCCATATCGTCGGCAAATAAATTAGCTATTGGCTGGCCCCATGAAGCAATTATTGTATCTCCCGAAGCATCCACACAGTTCCACTCCGGTTTATAACCATTATATAAATCATCCCACTCCCCGGGTCCGTGAGCAGGGATCCATGCCAGAATCTTTATATCCGGATTATTCGCATGTACCTTGCTGAACGAGTATGTGCTGTCAGGGTGAACAATTACCACATTCCACTGTGAAAGCCTTTCTTCCAGCAGATAGGTGCTGCTGTTATTGCTTTCTATTAACTTATCTGTTCTGAAAACATAATTTAATAACCTGGGAAATTTGCCATGACGTGATACGGGCTCTGTTCCAGGGAGTCTCCATGCATCCTGTGAATATAACATTACTGGCAGTAACACCGATATTAATAGTAATACAATATGTCTCTTCATATTTATATTGATTATAAATACAGTAGTTTATTTGTTGTACAGCTTATATGTTTAATCTAAATTATTGATAATTAATAAAAATAGCAATAAAATTCTTTAGTGCAGGTTGTGATTAAAATTTTTATAAATAAAATTCAATCCGGAAAATTGTCTATCTGAATGCACAGCGTCACCAGGTTGACTATTTTTTTTAAATGGGGCTGTCCCTTTTTAAGGGGCGCTGTCCCTTTTTAAGGGGCGCTGTCCCTTTTTAAGGGGCGCTGTCCCTTATTAAGGGGCGCTGTCCCTTTTTAAGGGGCGCTGTCCCTTTTTTAACAATTAATAAATTGGAAAAAGCATAATATTTATTATCTTTATATCGTAACCCTTAATCAATAATCATTCTTGACTTTTTTTCAGGATAATAAAAGAATGATTTATTACATTTGTGATAATATACACCCTTGAGGAGATCTGAACCTAACTATTTTATTATATATCAAAGTTGTTATTCGCAGTATAGCACTCCGAGGAATTCTTTGATTACAGGGTACTAACCAAAAATATATTAATAATGAAAAAAAGTTATAATGTGCTAAAAAACACAAGGATTGGAAGATTTATCGATTCTCTGGAAAAGAGAGGTGTTCCTTACAGGATCATCTTTTTTGTTATGGGAATTTTATCAACGCTGTGGTTTTTAATAAGGGTCATTCCCAAGCCATCAAGGGCATCATACCCTTGTATGCGTGCTGCAGCGCCTGTTATGTCAAGTTTTATTATCTACCTGCTGACCATCTCAGGTACTTTCATGGCTTTTAAAAAGTCAAAGAATTTATTCAGGAAAGCTAAATATATCTATGCCTTTATCTTTTTGGTTCTGGCAATTATTGCAGGTGCCGTTTCTTTTACACTTTCCAACAAAGAAGCATCTGCAAAGACTTTTAAGGCAGCGGTATTGCCTGAAGGTCCGAACAATCCCATGGGGACACCTCAGGGTATCATGCCGGGGCGTGTAGCATGGGCATGGGATGTAGATGCAACAAATGAAAACTGTACAAACGGCTACGGCAGTCCGGCAACACCTGACGACAATGACGGTTATTTCATGAATAAGAACAACGATCAGGATGTCATCAACAGGATGGCCAGGGATGTTGTACTGAGGATCACCGGGAAGTCGAACCTGCCCGAGGCATGGGATGCCATGTTCAAATATTTCAACAATAAAAAAGGACTGGGCGAGGTTGGTTATGACAGTGACCAGACAATATTTGTAAAAATAAACCAGGGTACAACAACATGGGCATCAGGCACTGGTTATTCAAGGATCGAACAAAGCTGGGCATGGGGTAAAGCAGAATCAACAGGACAATTACCACTGGCAATTATAACACAGCTGATAGAGGATGCAGGAGTTCCCCAGGAAAAAATTTATATCGGTGATCCTATTGGACATATCTGGAAAGATGTATACGAAACGTTACATGATGCTTATCCCAACATAAAGTACGCTGACAAGTCAGGTACAAGTTACGGGAGGACACTGATCAGCCCTGAAGGCAGTCCGTCAATGGTATTTTCGGATAAAGGCCATATTGTTGAAATGACCACTAATTACCTGTATGATGCTATGGCAGATGCCGATTACCTGATTAACCTGGCTTGTTTAAAGGCTCATGAAAGGGCAGGAATTACCATGTGCACTAAAAATCATTTCGGTTCACATACGGAAAGTGCGGCATCACATATGCATCCCGGTCTGGTATGGGTTGAGGAATGGGGTGGTACATACAGGGACGATTATGGAATGTACCGTGTACTGGTAGAATGGATGGGACATGAGAAAGTAGGGGGCAACACGATGTTGTTCATGGTTGACGGATTATGGGGTGGCCCTGAGGCTACAATGCAACCTGTGAGATGGCAGATGTATCCCTTTGAGGATGACTGGCCCAATTCAATCTTTGCATCGCTTGACCCTGTAGCACTTGAATCTGTTGGGTATGACTTCCTCAGAACAGAATTTACTATTGCAAACCACCCTGATCCCTGGGAAGGAAAAACAATAACATTTTCTCAATATAACGCAATTGATGATTATCTTCATCAGGCAGCTGATCCGGCAAACTGGCCGGCAACCATTTATGATGAAGGAGGAAGCCCTGCTGCATTTGCCGGTTATGATCCTGAAGATGACGGAAGCTTTTTGCCATCACTTGGTGTTCACGAGCACTGGAATGATGAGATCAGTATGAAATATTCCAGAAACCTGGGCACAGGTGAAGGTATTGAACTGGTGAAAATACGGGACAAAGAGGAAGTAGCAGTAGAGATATATGCCCCTGACCTGGATCCCCCTGTTATTGACGGAGTTGCTGATGATGCTGTATGGGACAGTATTGACTGGACATATATTGACCAGGTATGGATCCCCTATGCCGCCGATATTAGCAGCAGCGATTTTTCCGGCGCGTTCAAAGTGATCTGGTCTGCTGAAGACAGCCTCTTATATGTCCTGGCAGAGACGATTGATGATAGCTTTGTTGATACAACAATGGGCACCAGCGGTGATTATTATGAATATGACGTACTGGAAATATTCATTGATGAGGACAATTCCGGCGGCGACCATATTTTTGATGTTATTGCCACCGGGGAAAATGCTGAAAATGCATTCTCCTATCATATAAATGCTGTAATACCGGCTGACGGTGGAACCACGACTGAAAAAGCAGTATACGATCTCGACGGCACAGGCTGGGGAGATGCTTTCAATCCTAACTACGAAGACCACTTCCCGGACTTCGCGGTAAAAAGAACGGGAAATAAGCTGACATGGGAGTTCTCAATGAAAGTATATGACGATACATATGAACAGCTGGATCCCAACCGTGAAGATGCCCGTGTTTTTCTTGAACCAGATAAAGTCATAGGATTTGCAGTAGCTTATTGTGATGCTGATGATGCTATCGGACGTGATAATTTCTTTGGTTCTGACTGGGGCCCGGACAATGGAGGTGAATACAATGACCACTGGATGAATTCTGACGGCTATGGAACATTAATCCTCTATTCCGGAACTTATACTCCCAATAACGCTCCTTACCTGACGGGTTCTATCAGTGATATAGACCTCGAAAGCCTGAATACTGATTTTGTAGTTGTTGAAAACCTTAACACTGTCTTCGATGATATTGACGGTGATCCCCTTACGTTCGAATGCGGTGTTGATGACGGGGATGTTACAATATGGATAAATGAAGACACACTGAAAGTAAGTGCCGATTCCGACTTCGATGGTACGGCTGTGGGAACAGTGGAAGCTGATGACGGTAAAGGAGGGACTAAATCAACTGACTTTAACATAACATATGAACCGTCGTCAATTGTTACGGAAGTTCTGGGTAAGGTCGAAGTATACCCCAACCCGATAATTGACGGAAAACTTTATGTATCACTTGAATGTGAGAGAAACGAGAAGAT
>CAZFHF010000082.1:0-10729 GCA_964518655.1 uncultured Bacteroidales bacterium
TTATTCTCTGCAGTATACTTTTTAATATAGGATATCGCATAGAATCCTGAGAGGAAAGCGATCAGGTTAATAATGCACAGCATGAAAACACTTAATCCGTCAAGGACAAAGTATATTGCAATTGGTATATTCCCAACCGGTTTCCATCCTCCGATTATATAAGTTATCGGTTCATCAATTCCATTGATAATAAACTTTATACTAAGACCTATAAGAAATAGAAAAACAAGTGAAGTAACAGTTTTCTGGAATCCTTTAACAATCCTTCCTATTATTGGAATCAGAAACGCAGCACCCAGTGGCAACAAAACATATAATGGAATATATGACCCCATAATTATCCTTTTAAGCTATTTATTTTTCTTATATCAAAAGTATTATATTTCTTATACAGCCTGATTGCTATTGCAAGCAGCATTGCATTTGTGGCAAGACCAATAACAATTGCAGTAAGCACCATTGCCTGTGGCAATGGATCAACAAAGTGCGCATCAGGCATATTTTGAGCAACTATTGGTGCCAGGCCTCCATCAATATACCCTATCAAAACCAGAAACAGAAAAATACTGAATTCCATTATTGACAGGCCAATAACAATTTTAATTATGTTCCTTTTGGTTAGTATACCAAAAAGTCCAACCAGAAATAGTATAAAACACAACAGATATACAATCATTTTAGCACTTCTTCTTTATAAATTACTAAAGCCAGAAATATAGTAAATAGCGCAGCAGCAACTTCTATTCCAACAGCAATGTTATATAAAGGAATTACACCTGCACTTATTAGTTTACCTACTATCCCTTTAGGTAAGTAATTAGCAAAAAAGACTCTGGTTCCTATGAATAAAGCAGCAAAAGCAAGTATCAAAAATATAAGTATTCCACTGCTTTCAACAACTGATGAACCCTCTTCTCTTTTTTTTAGTTTCAGTACATCACTCCCATATGCCAGTACAAGCAAAATAAATGCACCTGCAATAACAGCTCCGCCGGCAAAGCCTCCTCCCGGAGTAAGATGCCCGTGTGTTATAATATAAATTCCATACAGGAAAATTAAGCCGACAATAAGTTGTGTTACTTTTTTTACTATAGGAGTCATTCCGTTCATAATGATAATTTATTCTTATTTCTTACCTTTTACTCTTAATATAGTTAATATGCCAATTACTGCTGTAAACAATATTGTTGCCTCTCCCAATGTATCATATCCTCTGAAATCAAACAGCACCCCGGTTACCAGGTTGGCACTCCCGGTTTGTTCAGCGGCATTCTCAATATATGCAGTTGACATTCTTGTGACATGTTCACCCAGGTGATCCAATGTATAAATTGATTCTTTGAAAAAGTATAACAGAAACAATGCAAATACGACTACCATAATAACATTAATAATGTATCGCTGATGAATATATGATGCACCGTTCACATTCACTATTGCCTTTTCCCTGAGTTCTTCCCTTGTGCTGTCCAATACCACAGCAACCATTATCACAAGGGTTATTGTCTCAACAACAATCTGAACTATAGCCAGATCAGGAGCTTTAAGAAGAAGGAAGCATATAACCAAACCATAACCAACTATTCCGCACGAGATAAGAGCTGACAAAAGGTCATTTGCACTTAGGGCATAAATTGCTCCCAATATCATGAATACAATTATTATTGAGAGTACTATTTCCATATAATTTTAAGTTTTATATCTTTCTCAGATTAAAAATATTAACATTATTATAAGTCCGGCTAAGATCCAGATGGCATAGTTTGATAAAACCCAGTTATGGGCAACACTAAACTTTCTGTTAAGCCAGTTTATTATATTCTTTGACAGATCATAAATATCGAACCATTTTTTCTCAGCCTTTTCATAGAGAAATGCAAACACATTATTATTAGCAATTGTTTTATAGAATTCAGTAGATGCAAAGCCTGTTTTTTCATAGAATTTTTCACCTCCGATAAAGCTGTCAGCTACTCTGAAATTTTTAATATTGCCGGCTAAATAAATAAGTATACCCAGCAATATTGAAACCAATATCAGTAATGATATAGCTGTTGAGTTCCATGAACCAATATATTGAATATCACCTGCTATGGGAACGAAGAATTTTGGTATCACATAATTCGTTGCAAATACTCCGGCTCCGATACACAATAAAGCAAGAATAATATTTGGCAGCCACATAAGTACGTTCACTTCCTTCACGTCCTTAAATTCTTCTCTTCTTCTTCCGAGGAAGGCACCGGAGATATATTTAATAAAGCTTGCCAATGTAAGTGCAGAACCTATTACTGCCAGTGCAAGCCATATTATCCAGAGTTGATTTGCTATTCCCGCCTCCTTGCCAAAATCAATAATACCCTGATAAATAGTCCATTTTGATGCAAATCCGTTAAATGGTGGTATTCCCGATATTGAAAGTGCGAATATCAGTCCGGTTAAGAATGTTATGGGCATAGCTTTTGACAGCCCGCTGATATCATCCAGATCTTCCTTGCCTGTTCTCTTTTCTATACTTCCAGCTACAAGGAACAAGCCGCTCTTATATATTGAGTTATTTATCATATGGAACAGGCCTCCGATAATTCCCAAAGGAGTTCCCAATCCCAGGCCTGTCACCATATAACCTACCTGTGATACGGCATGATAGCCAAGCAGTTTCTTGTAATTATGCTGCATAAGGGCCATCATAACAGCAATAATAATTGTTAAAACTCCGATAATAATTATACTTAAAGTTAACCATTGATTTAATATGAATAAATCGTTGCATATTCTTGCCAGAAAATATATTCCTAAAAGTTTATCCAGGGAGGCAGGGAGATAGGCGGAAGAAGAAGCCGGTGCTTTTTTAACATAATCCGGAATCCATGTATGAAAAGGGAATGCTCCGGCTTTTGTAAAACTACCTATAAGCAAAGAAATAAATGCAATATTTCTTATTGCATCTGTTGTGCTAATGCTAAGTTCAGACATGTTGACCGTACCGGTAATTTTCCATATAATTGCTATGCCCAGTATCATGATCCCATCAGAGGCCCCAATTATCACCAGTGTTTTCTTTGCCGCAGCTGAGCTTTCTTCATCATATCCCTTTATTAATTTATAACATGTAAGAGCAAGAATACCCCAGAATATTATAAAGAGTATAAGATTATCTGCCATTACTGCACCAAAGGAAGAACCTAATGTAATTAGAATAAATGGATAATAATTACGAATGCTTTTTGCTTTGTTTATATAAACAAGTGAATAGATGACTATTAATAATCCAAAGAAACCGATAAGCAATATGATTAACTTACTCAGGTTATCAATATTGATTGCAGAATAATTGCCTATACTGCTAATGCATGTGTTAACCGAGTCTATTTTGCATGATATGCCATCAGCAAAATAAGCTTTGCCCAATAGTTCTTTACCTGCAAAAATATAATATGCCCAATAAGCTGTAACTGCAGTAACAATAAGAGATATTATCCCTTTTACGGTTTTTATTTTTTCAGGAAAAACAAATAATGCAATGCCTGCAATTATTGGCATAAAAATTATTGCTGTTATTACAGGCAGATATGAAGTATTCAATACTAAATCATTCATTATATAAATATTACAACTTTAGTCTTATTTCTTCAGTTTTCCTATGTGATAATTTAAGTAAATCCTCTCCGTTAAATATTCTCTTTCCTGTATTTGAATCATAGGCATATGCCATCCTTTCAGTGCAGCAATAGCAAGGATCAACAGCTGCAAGTGAAATTGTTGCGTCTGATATTGTTTGTCCCACGCAGGATTTCTTGAATGTTGCTATATTAACATAGCTGGGAGCACGCACTTTGTGTCTTTCAGGATAATTAGAGCCGTTTGTCTTCACAAAGTGAAACACTTCACCGCGTGGTGCTTCAGCATGACCTGTACCGTAACCTTCAGGAACCTCCTTTACTTTTGTTTCAATATCGCCTTCTTTTGTCTTTTTCATTTTGTCGACACATTGTTCGATTATCGAGATTGACTCATACATTTCAAGAAGTCTGACTTCAGCCTTTGCAAAGACATCACATCCTTCAGATGTTATAACTTTCCAGTTCACCAGAGGATAAGCAGCATAAGGATCATCCTTACGTACATCAATAGCAACACCTGAAGCCCTGGCTGTAGGACCGACGGCTGCAAAATCTATAATATCTTCCCTGGTTAATATTCCTACTCCCTTGGTTCTGGCATGAATAACCGGATCATCCATCACAGCCCCTGTTAACAAATCCAGCTTCTTTTTAAATGACTTCATTATCTCTTTGATCTTCGGCCACTTGCTTTCTTCAATATCTCTTCTTACGCCGCCAATCTTAAACATGGCATAGCTGTTCCTGTTACCTGTAATTATCTCAAACAAATCAAGTATAGGTTCCCTGTATTTCCAGGCCCACATAAAAACCGTGTTGTATCCCAGAAAATGGCCGGCCAGTCCAACCCATAGCAAATGGCTGTGTATTCTCTCCAGTTCTCCGATTATACTCCTGATGTATTTTGCCCTGTCAGGAACTTCCACTTGTGCTATTTCTTCCATGCAATTTGCAAAGGCAAATGGATGAGAGGTTGAACAAATACCACATATCCTCTCAACCAGGAAAAACACCTGATCAAAAGTCTTGGATTCACTCAGTTTTTCAATTCCTCTGTGATTATATCCAGTTTCCCACTTTATATCCCTGACTATTTCACCATCGCAGTATAGCTTAAAAAGTTCAGGTTCTTCCTGCAGCGGATGATAAGGCCCTATTGGTATTATTTTGCTCATCTTTTCTTCATTTAGCTGTCAGCACCCTGCTTACAGCAATTCTATCATTCAAAACAAAATCTATATCCTTTACTTATAATTTAAAATTCAACATTTAACATTTCTAATGCCTGTATGGATAAACTCCTTCAGCCCAGTTTCCTTCAGAAATAAGTTTTTCAAGATTCGGGTGGTTTAAAAAGTTTATACCCAGAATCTCATGCATCTCACGTTCAATCCAGTTTGCTGCTTCAAACATACATGTCAGTGATTCTATTTCCGGCTTTTTTTCTGCAAGTACAACATGCAAATTAAGAACCATGCCGTTTAAATCATTACTAAAGTGATAATAAATTTCAAATCCTTTTTTACTATGTAATGCTGAAGCAATAATAAATCTTAATTTCAGCTTATTATATAAGAAGTCAGCGGCCCGCACTATTGCATCCGGTTTTATTGATACTGAAGCACGCACCGGACTTTTAATCTCAATATCAATAATATCTCCTTTAAGGTTATTTTTAATTTCGTCTATTTCTTTTTTTGATACCATATAGATATATTACTATATTATTTTTTAAGAAGTTTAACAATACCAGCAAGTATAGCTTCGGGTTTTGGCGGACATCCGGGAATATAAGCATCTACCGGAATGATTTTATCCACAGGACCGGCAAAAGTATTACCTTCTGCAAAAATGCCTCCTGTACAGCCACAAGCTCCTATTGCTACTACTAAAATTGGTTTTGGTGCCTGTTCATAAATTTCTAATAGCCTCGGTTTATCTCTCTTGTTTATGGAACCGTTAACCAGCAAAACATCTGCATGCCTGATACTCCCCACCAGCTGCATACCAAATCTCTCAACATCATATCTGGGTGTAAGGCAATCCAGAATCTCTATATCACAATTATTGCATGATGCTCCACCAAAGTGAAACAAAAAAAGTGATTTCTTAAAACAAAACTCTTTAAAGCCCAATTTATCAAATTTTAATATCCAAATAATATCAGAACAATAGCAATAATAGCCAGCAGGTTCATCCAGATAAAGAAAAACCTCATGGCCTGTCCAATTTTAACTCTCGGATTTGTATTTCTTATAAGAGTTATAATTAATAATACAGCCAGCACTTTTAAAACTGTCCACAGTATTCCTATACCTTCAATATTAAAGCCTTTCATAAACTGTGCAATAGTGAACGCCGGCAAGGTAAACAACATAATATATTTCGTCAGCTTAATTAATGCGTAGGCAGAACCTGAATATTCAATAAATGGCCCATGAGTGATCTCAGTTTCTGCTTCTGCCATATCAAAAGGTACAAGTCCTAATTTAGCCTGGAGGCAAAATATTGCCACAATAAAAAGTATTACTCCTGAAGCACTGCCTATAAAGGCATTACCTGTTGTTTGTGCATTAATAATATCATAAAGGCTTATACTCATACCTCCTTTAATTATAATAGCTATAAGCACAAGCAAAAATGACAGCTCATAGCTGATAATCAGCTTCATTTCCCTTGAAGCACCAACTGATGCCAGGGGATTACCTGAGGCAAGTGCTCCTATTATATAAGTAAGAGATGGTATAGTCAGTAAATAAAATATTACTATTACATCCCCTGTAAATCCTGTTTTAATACCAAGCAAAGGAAGCAATATTAATACGCTTGATACTGTTGCCCCAAATAGTGAGAATACAGGTGCCATCAGGAATGTTAACCTTGAGCCTTTGGCAGGTATTATTGTTTCCTTTACCAGCAGAAGTTTGAAAAAGTCATAAAACGGCTGAAGTAAAGGCGGCCCTTTTCTGAATTGAACCCATGCAGTGATCTTTCTGTCAAGAAAAGATAATAATCCGCCGACTACAGCAACAAACAGAAATCCCGGATAAATCAGATAGTAAAATAAGTCTTTTAACATATTCTTATTCCCAAATATATTCTTTAACTAATATTTTGTCATTTAATTTATAAATTTTCTCATCAGGATCCTCATCCATATCAACAACCTTAACAATATCATCAGGATATGCCGATGCGAATTTTTCCAGTTCCGAATCATCTGACAGGTTCATATATTTATAATCAGATGTTTTAACTTCAAAAAGATCATTCATCATTGTACCAAAAGGACAAATTGTTATGCACGATTTACATCTGATACAAAGATTAACAGCCCTGTTAATTATTCCGTTTTTATCTTTTTCCAGGGCATCAGCCGGGCATGCAGTTATGCAGGGTGCAATCTCACACTTGCGGCATGTATACTGAAATGTTGCAAGTTCCCTTATTGTCTTAAATGATTTTTCATTGGGCCCTGTTTTATATATAGCCTCAACTTTACATTCATCAAGATTCCTTAACTTGTACAAATCAATTAATACCTTTTTGCTCATTGTCAGATGCTAATTATAACCAGATATCCGGTTGATTCTTAATTTCATCATATGTGAATACAGGCCCGTCCTTGCATACATAATATTTACCCATCATACAATGTCCGCATTTACCCAGGCCACATGACATATTCTTCTCCATTGACAGGTAGATATCACTTTCCGGATAACCCATTTCCAGTAATTTTAATGTTCCGAACTTCATCATTATGGGTGGTCCGCATACAACAGCAACAGAATTCTTTATTTCCACCTTAAGGTCTTCGAGTAAAATTGTAACAACTCCTTCTTTTTCGTCCCACTTATCATCAGCTTTGTCGACGCTTCTGTATACTTCAAACCTTTCCGTTTTTTTAAGTTTTTCAACAAAAGGTTTATATATACATTCTTCAGGTGTCTTTGCTCCGTAACACAGGGTAACTTTTTTAAATTTCTCCTTCTCAGCCATTAGGTTATATAATAATGACCTTATAGGTGCAAAACCACAACCCCCTCCGACAATTACTATTTCCTTCCCGTAAAATTTCTCAACCGGATACCCCCTTCCAAAGGGGCCGCGAATCCCAACAATCTCACCTTTTTTCAGTGCATGAATTTTTTCTGTTACATAACCGGCCTTCATAATAGTAACTTCAAGCCTTCTTTTTTCCAGTGGCGACGAAGACGGAGTAAAAGGTGCCTCCCCATATCCATTAAGAGTTAGTTCAATAAACTCTCCGGTTTTAAATGAAAACTCTTTTTCAGGTATTAAAACAAGTGTTTTAATAGTGGGGGATTCTGTAATAACCTTATCTACAGTTGCTTTGACAGGTTTATATATATTTCCGTTGTTTGACACTTCTTTGGTATTTTATTTTTTGTTCACCAATTCAGTGAATAATTCATTTTTATTAATATTACCTATACACGATTCAATGCATCTTCCGCACCCTGTACAGGCTATTGATTCAAATGACTCAGGTTTCCATACATACTTACATAAATACCTGTTTTTAAACCTTATGTGTTTTCTGCCAAGAGGATCCTCTCCTGCGGCAATGCTTTCAAATCCGGGATACTGACATGCATCAAGCTGCCTTACCTTCTCAAAATCAGGCCTGTCAATAAGAAGAAAACAAGTACAAGTCGGACAACTAGTAGCACAGGCTCCACATGATACACAAGTTTTAGCATATTTCTCCCATATAGCTTCTTTTGATTTCCCTATAAGCTTTCCTGTTTCCTTATAGTCCGGCAACCCTGCATTTTTCTTCTTAAGCTCCTTTTTCACAGCTTCTCTTTTCCCCTTAACAATACTGGCATTCTCATTACTTATTTCCTTAATGCTGCCAGTTTCTTTGACTATCTGTGCAATTTCCGCTCCTTTATCAGTATTAACAAAAATTAAAATGGAGCCGTTAAGTGAAACCAAAGATAAATCATTATTCTTCTCAGGATAAGGATTTATTCCATAAGAAGTACAATGACAATGCTCCTGTGTAGAAAAACAATCAGTCCCAATAAGTATGGAATTCTCCCTTATATCTCTATAATATATATCAATAAAATCCTTATCAAGATATATTTCATCAAGCAATTCCATCCCAACCAAATCACACGAAGGTATCCCGATTATCAGATTTTTTTTGTGATTTTTTTTGTTAATAACAACATTCTCCTTTACAGGTAGCAACAAAGTTTTTAGAGGTGTGACCGGCTTTGGTTTATTATATATTATATTATTTATATTACTATCGTTAACTATCTCATAATCTATACTATCACCATTATCAACGGTTGCAAGTACTTTATATGAGCCAGTAAGTTTTACTAAAGCTTTCTGCCAGTCTTCTTTAGTTAGCTGGAAACTCTCCATTATATTTTTTTGTTCCAAATTTCACAAAAAAGAAAGGATAAATATAGTTTAATTGATTATTTTTAGCAAGATTTTATAAAAAGATTTTAAGTTTTTATTCTAAATATATTTAATATAAATAAAAGGAATTTCTGAATCCTTTGAATAGCAAAAAACATATTTGATTCGGTATGATAAGCGATAAGGTTATAAAACGTTTTCTGCAGTATCGTATAAGCCTGATTAAGTTTCAGCGATTAGGTTTTGAAAAAGTCTTTTCCTACAATCTTGGTGAGGAGGTAGGTGTTACCCCTGAGCAGGTGAGAAAAGATTTTTCATATTTTGGAATAAAAGGAAACAAGAAAGGAGGCTATGATATTGAGAACCTGTTAAAAGCAATCAGTGGGATTTTCAAAAATAATAAAGACAGGAATATTATTATTGTAGGTATGGGTAACATTGGAAAGGCACTGGTTAACTATAAAGGATTTCCTGAAAACAGAATATTTATTGTTGCTGCTTTTGACCTTGATCCTGCAAAATATACAAAGAAGTTCATTGTTCCTGTTTATCATCCAGACAAGATGGAAAAAACTGTTAATAAGTTTAATATTAAAACGGCTGTTATTGCTGTACCTGAATTTGCAGGGCAGGAAGTATGTGACAGGCTTGTATCTTTGGGTATTAAGGGTATTCTGAATTTCTCACCGGTAATTCTTCGCGTACCGGACGATGTTTATGTTAACAACGTGAATCTGAGAAGTGAAATTGAAAGCCTTTTTTATTATACCTGAAAAAGCAATCCTGATTTATATCATATCTATATTACTTAAATTTATAGTATTTTAGCTATCAGCAAATAGCTATTAGTTATATATTAATAACTAAAAAGTCTGAATTATGAAAATAGGATGCGTAAAGGAAATAAAACATCATGAATACAGAGTTGGCCTTACTCCGTCGGATGTGAAATCATATATTTCGCACGGTAATGAAGTATTATTTCAGAAAAAGGCAGGTGAAGCTGCGGGATTTGAAGATAATGAGTATGAAAAGGCAGGAGCCAGATTAATTGCCAGCCGTGAAGAGATATTTAAAAATTCGGAAATGATTATTAAGGTAAAAGAACCTCTGCAGGAAGAATATAAATTTTTACAAAAGGATCAAATACTGTTTACTTATCTTCATCTTGCAGCCGACAGGAAACTAACTGAAGTATTGATGAATATAGGGACAAAAGCTGTGGCATATGAGACGATTGAGGATGATGAGGGCCAGCTGCCCTGTCTTAAACCAATGAGTGAAATTGCAGGAAGACTGGCGGTACAGGAAGGAGCTAAATATCTTGAAAAGACTTACGGGGGAAGAGGTGTATTACTGGGAGGGGTACCTGGTGTAAGCCGTGGTAAAGTAGCTATCATTGGAGGAGGAGTAGTGGGAACAAATGCATGCAAAATCGCCACAGGAATGGGCGCTGATGTTACAATTCTTGATATTAGCGCAAAAAGACTTGAATATCTTGATGACATATTTGGTTCACGTATAACTACCCTGTATTGTACGGATGCAAATATTGAAAAAATTCTTAAAGAAAGTGACTTAATAATTGGAGCAGTACTTTTGCCGGGTGCAAAAGCACCTATGCTTATTAAACGGAATGATCTTAAATTAATGAAAAAAGGAGCCGTAATTGTTGATGTTGCAGTGGATCAGGGTGG
>CAZFHF010000083.1:0-377 GCA_964518655.1 uncultured Bacteroidales bacterium
AAAGTAAACTGAATCAGCATTAACAGTAGTCCAGCTTAAAGTAGCTGAATCTTTTACAGAAATTAGTTTATCGCTTGTTTTCAGGCTTGTGATATATGTATATCCTGTATCAACTTCATGAATTATGTTCGTCTCAATAAATTTATCAAACACCATTTCTGCCATTACACCGGCCCCCTTAACGTTAGGATGAATCTTATCAGGAAAAAGATAAACACTGTCAAGCAAGGGATAATAAAAATCCAAAAGCTCTGCATCAGTATTATTTATTACTGAATCAACCGCAGGTAAAACCCCGTGAAGTATCACTGAATCACGAATATCATAAACAATTTCATATGCCGGAGGAGGGTAACAAACAATAAATTTCACCAGTG
>CAZFHF010000083.1:387-10690 GCA_964518655.1 uncultured Bacteroidales bacterium
ATTTCTAACCTTGAAAGTGTCTATCATTGACATATAGTCATCAATAAACTGATCCCCATATACATCCCAGTTCTGCGGTTTACTGTCATTTGTTCCGAGCATGATAAAACAAATATCGGGTGCAAAATTCCATGCATCTGTAAAGCTGTTCTCATCCCATATGGGATAATCACCCTGTTTGAGCATTGTTCTTCCTGATACTGCAAAATTACGGACCAGGCAGGTATCACCATATATGTCCTCAAGCATGGCGGCGAACTGGGAAGGATAGCAATCTTCCTCAGGATTGGGCAAACCAGTACCAATAGTAATACTATTGCCTATAAAGGCTATGCGAACCTGATACTTCTGTGAATAGCTATACAAGGTCGCTGTCATAAGAATAATAATCAGGCAGATTCTTTTTATTGCTTTCATTTGTTGAGAATTTTTAATGATCATAGTATAATAATATTAATTATTGAAGTTAACAAATTTAAGAAAATAACTAATATTCCTGCGTTCTATAAAATGATATATAACCTGTTATATAATTAGGATTCTTTAAATATTTATATATTAAATGTTTACGTAATATAATATAAACAGTTACTTAAGTGTTATATTAAATATTGCTTAATTCTATTTCATGCATGAAACTGATAAATATCACGATATTATTATTTGATTATCAGTTTTCCTTTATATTCTACATTTTTACTCTCGATTACAAAGAAATATATACCATTGCTTAGACCTTCCCTGTTAAATAAAAAAACAGGATTATCAATTATTTTGCTTATAATCTTTCGACCTGAAATATTATATAAGGTAAACCTGTAAAAAAGACTGTTATTATCTTCAATTTCTATAGTTGTTGACTTATTAAAAGGATTAGGATAATTATATATAATACTTTTATTTAAGATCCTGCCTTTATTAATAATATTAAGGATTGTGTATTCATAAGCCCCTATATCCGGTTTATTGTCAGTAACGGGGATACTATCCAAATCAACTGCACCCGCACCGCCATGTATATTTTCCAGAAATATTCCTGCATCGATACACGGTGAATCATCCAACAGCCTAAAGTAGGAGTTTATATATGGATTTTCACTAAAAGAGCCGGTTACATCATAACCTATTCCCTTCCATCCGGTAAAGGTATAAACGGAACCGCTTTTTTCAAACCGGATAAGATTATCACTGTATAAACAGTTATAGCTGCTTGCAAGATTAATAGTATTAGAAGTTAATTTGATAATACGCGGTGTATTACCTGTGAAAAGGCAATTTCTGACAGTTGCAGAGGCGTTTTGATATAAAACAATACCACCTTCAGTGGCACTTCCTGATGTGCAATTAGTAATATAGGTTATTGCATCCTCATATGACATAAAATTTATATGGTTATTATAAGCAAGACAATATTCAAAATGCACAGTATCTGTTACAGCGCCACTGGATGCAAATCCACGGTTACCATTATTATAAGATAAACATCTTCTGAATATTCCTTTTGTATATGCACCGATATCACCTGAACAATCAAATCCTGTACAGCCCGCATCTGTACCAGGATTATCATGAGCAATACAACCTTCAATCAAGAAATCAGATGAACCGTTGCCAATGAATAAGGCATCCTCATTTCCTGGTTCAGTAGAGTTATTAAAAAATTCACAATTTCTTACTATTTGTTTTATACCCTCGGTTAATCTTAGTCCGGATCCGGCACAATCATGAAATACACTATTTATTATTGTAATACTATCTCCGGAAATGTGTGCCCCTGCCTTTGAATTATAACACTCTATACTTTCCAGCATTAAATGATCAGTATTACTTATCCCCAGGCAGTCACCCACACCTTTTGTAAATTTAAGGTCACGAATTGAGATAAAGGCCTGATCACGGCATCTCAGCGCATTGCCCATTTTATTATTTCCATCAATTACAGGAAGGGATCCATTACCATAAGCACCGATATATATTCTGTCATTCTCATTAGTGCCGCTTGAATCAATATTGACATATACTCCATATGAAACAGTTCCTCTTTTTTGAAAATAAGTATTCCCCGGTGTCCATATTATATCAGCCCATGAGTCATACGGATGGCTTATACTCCCATCTTCCTGTAAGTCATTTTTATTGGCAGGATCAATATAAATAGTATCTTGCTGACAAGGAGATTTCATAAATACACCCATAAATATCAGTATTGTAAAATAAACTCTAAAATCTGTCATATCTATTTAAATTATTTAAATATACGGGAGTTTTTACTAATGTCCCTATAAAATTATTAGTAAATTTATACATCTGTTAAAACTTGCCTTTTATGAAAATACGTTTTAAAAAGCTTTTATTCATTTGTACACTTACAGCTTTTTTACTGGCTTTATATGAAGGTATGCTGATTGCCGGAAATCCAACTGGTATTCACATTTGGGAAATGCATGAGATTATTCTCAGGGCTGAAAATCATTATGATAATTGCTATACTGATGTTAAATGCTGGGCAGAGTTAAAAGGACCTGACTTTGCAAAGCGCATTTACGGCTTCTGGGATGGGGATAATATTTTTAGAATACGTGTTGTAGCAACAAAAGCCGGAACGTGGGAATGGAAAACAGGCTCAAACCAGCCCGGTGATGAAGGATTAAACAATATATCAGGTGTGTTAAATGCCATTGAATGGACAGAAGAAAAGAAAACACAGAATCCTAACCGGAGAGGTTTTATACATTCTACAGCTAATGGCCATGCATTGCAATATGCTGATGGTACTCCCTTCTTCCTGACAGGTGATACATGGCTGGCCGGTGCCACATGGAGGCTTCCTTTCAGGGGCGCTGTCCCCCCCCGGGATTATATACCGGGACCGGGCATAGGTTTTGAAGATGCAGTGGTATATCGTAAAAAGCAGGGCTTTAATTCTGTTAGTATGATAGCCTGCTTTCCAAACTGGGAATCTGATTGCAAAGCAAATACTTATGCTGATTCCAATGGTATATTCCTGAGAAATGCATGGGAGAAATTTGACTATACTGTGGATGGTGATAAAATGACATCTAAAGATATGCGTGATGAATATGGTAACAAACCTTTTAAAATGTCAAAACATCATAAAGGAGTTGCTGATTTTGATGATATTATACCGGAATATTTTCAGAGCCTGGACAAAAAGATGAAATATTT
This sequence comes from uncultured Bacteroidales bacterium, assembly GCA_964518655.1. Lineage (GTDB taxonomy): Bacteria > Bacteroidota > Bacteroidia > Bacteroidales > UBA10428. Next base: position 3,574 of record CAZFHF010000083.1, read on the forward strand.
GTCAGATCAGGGATTTGTGCCTTTGCTTGAAACTGTGAGAAGAGATAACTGCCCGGCATGGAAAGCATATTTTAACTTTAATGATTCCTATGCACGATACGTGCAGTATCTGATTTCAAGATACGGCGCGTACAATATAATTTTCAGCGGAATACACCTTGACTGGATACCAAAGGAATATAGTCTTACTGCGGATGAATTTAACGAAGCCCTGACTTACCATCTTAATAAATACGGGCCTCTCCCTTTTGGGCAGCCTTATACAACATTAATAAACAATTCAACCTATACACAATTCGGGCATGGCGAGGAGTGTCCCTGGCTTACAATGCACAGCGTAGGAAACAAGCCACGGGATCACCGTGTTTCTGATACGCTGGAACTCCTTTTTAACCTTAACCCCCCTTATCCGGCAATAAATTTTGAACCCTATTACACAGGCTGGGATCATGAAATAAACATGCCGGGTGGTGAACGCCCGCCTGCTGATTCTCCGCGCGACAATTATTTTGCACGCGCCCAGATGTACGGCTCCGTGCTTTCAGGAGGCCTTTCAGGGCATGTGCATGGAACATCGGCGTATGATATAACAACAACAGGAGAACCGGACGGCATGCGTCACCATATATGGGATGCGTTAAGGTTCGAATCAGGCCTGTATATGAAGTACTTAAAGGCATTTATTATGTCAGATGGAAAAATGTACCAGCTGCTTCAGATATGCTCATACGATATTGATCCCCGAAAAGCCCCTGACAGCCCCTGGAAAGGATTAGACGGCTGGTCATATATGATGAGAACACCTGACAGGGATTTTGCCTTGCTTTACTTTGAGAACCAGTCGGTTTTGCCTCAACTTAAAGGATTTAAAAAGAATGAGTCATATTCCCTGCACTGGTATAACCCTGTGAATGGAGAATGGAAAAGCCCGGAAATTATTAAAGCAGATGTTTCAGGTAAAATTGATTTGCCGGGATTTCCTGACGGTAAAAATCCGTGTGGAACTGACTGGGCATTAAAGATAATGGAGAATCATAATAAATAAATTATTATAATTAATCTTAAATTTAAATAAGATGAAAAAAATTATCGTAATATTGCTGTTCTTAGCACCACTAGCCTGCTATTCGCAGAAAGAGATGCCTGATGTTTATTCAGTAACCTCGCAATTTGAAAGGGTAGAGATCGTCAGGATGAGAACGGGTACTGATCTTCTTGAGGGCTTGAATAAGGTTGTTGACGAGAAAAATATAAAAAATGGAGTTATACTTAGCGGTATTGGTTCTGTGACTGATTACCATTTTCATGTTGTAAGTGATAAAAACCTTCCTCCTGCCGAAGAATTTCCTAAAGCTTCAGTTGCCAAAGATTTAATAGCCGTTCAGGGGTATGTTTTTAATGGAAGGATTCATGCGCACATAACACTGTCGGATGAAAACAGCGTTATTGGAGGCCACCTGGAGCCCGGCACAAAAGCGCTGACTTTCTTTATAATAACAATCGGCGTATTGCCTGATGATTTGGATATTGAGCATTTTGACAGTTATAAAAAGTAAGTGTAACCTGCAATGTTCAGGGGAGGCTGTATGTAGATATTATGGCTGTTCTTTGCTTTCCGGCAGGTTTTGAAATATTATTGTCGGTATAGAAAGGCTCCTGTATATTGCAGAGCATTCAAGCTTGTTTATGTAAATGCAATTTCACAACTATGATATACAGGAACCTTAACAACTAATATAAACACTGTCTAAAATATCCTTTAAATAAAGATAACTTTCTGCTAATCCCAGCCCGGGTATTGTTTCAGGTTACCGCCACTAAGTGATACTTCCCTTGCCGGCAGGGGAAAGAAATCATGCTTTGGTGATTCGAACACAACCGGGGTTCCATCGGCAGTTGTCATATTCAGGTACTCGACTGCGAGGTTCCAGCGTACAAGGTCAAAGTACCTTTTTCCCTCAAGAGCTAATTCAACCCGGCGCTCTTTTATTAACTGATCCAGGGTGATATTCCCTGTATAATCAGTAGGAATCCCGGTTGTTCCGCAATTTCTGGCACGAGTACGTACCATATTTATATAAGTTCTTGCCTTCTGGTGGTTATTGAGCATCACTGCCGCTTCGCAAGCCATAAGTAACACTTCTGAATAACGCATAAGCCTGATATTCAGAGGTGAACCATGCCACGTCGGTGTATTGACATTATACTCATTATACGACACCTCCCATTTACGCTGATACATATCTGACACAGACATTTCAAAGCTTATAGGGACGTAATTGCCAGCCCTGACCATCTCCATTGAATCTCCCGGTACTGAAATGGTTGCTGCAAAACGCGGATCTCCTTCTTCAAACTCAGCCGCAAGTTGAAATGATGGCAATCCGAGACCCCAGTAGCCTGTATACTGGCGGCCTCCACCGGCATCATAATAACTACGGGGAGAGGTCCAGTGAGTAAATGATGTCCCCCTGGCATCTGCATAGTCAAGATTATCCTGTATGCACTGTATCTCAAACACACATTCATCTCCATTGTCAGCCGATGTGGTAAATTCATACCGGAATCCGTCTGTATTGGGGCCCCGCCAGCAATCATATCTTTCACCGTTTGCGCCGTACAATTTATATATGTCTGTCTCAATTATATCCTCACAGTAATCCAGCACTTCCTGCCATCTTACATTTAGCCCTTCAAATCTCTCATCTCCGGGATAATACTTTGCATATGATGATTCAAAAAGCAGGAGCTTTGCAAGAAAGGCCCGGGCGGCACCTTTATTTGCCCTTCCTATGTCTTCGGGCGCCACTTCGTCTTTTTCCGGCAAGACAGCTATTGCTTCTTTCAGGTCCTTTTCAATGAGATCAAATATTTCTCTGAAGGTTGATCTTCCCATCTTGTATTCGCTGGGAGCCAGCACATGATCAATCAGGGGTACGGCACCATACATATGCGTCAGGTACAGGTAATTTACAGCTCTGATAAATTTAAGCTCGGCTATGCGAATATTTAAAACTGTTGTATCAGCATCAGGATCAGTGGATTTAATATTGGGTATTTTCTCTATACCCAGATTGCTCAAATAAACAGCCCTGAATAATACTCCGTAAACAACAGGGAGTTGATCATTTGTTGGCAGCATGATGAGCCAGTTCATAACTTCAAAGTTAGGCACTTCGTTGACAAACTCACCGCCTGTTTCAGCATCATCTGATGCTACATCTCCAAACAACATCAATAAATTGCGATCCCATGCAGCAACACTTAAGAATTGTGAATAAGCTGCAGTTACTGCCTGATCGGCTTCTTCCATGGTTTTATAGAAAGATGCGCTGTTCACAGCCGCCACAGGATCAAATTCAAGAAACTCCTCTGTGCATCTTACAGCTATTAAGCCAAGAAGAACAATTATCAGTAAGTAATATTTTTTCTTATTTATTATTGTTTTCATTGTTATTCTTTTAACGGTTATTAACATATTTCAATTAGAATTCCAGGTTTGCACCAAAAAGATATGTTCTGGTGACCGGGTATATCCCATAGTCGATGCCCATGTCAAGAAGGGTGCGATCACCAACTTCAGGATTGAAGCCTGTATATGATGTGATAGTAAATAAGTTCTTGGCACCGATAAAAAAACGCAGTTTATTAATATTTACAATGTTTGTAAATTTTGCAGGTATAGTATAGCCTAAAGTAAGGTTACGAAGACGGATGTAAGAACCGTCCTCAACATACCAGTCCGTTACCCTTGTATAATTTACTGCAGCCATTCGCCACAGGTCGGTATTATGATTCTCATGTACAACAACAACACCGTCCTTTACTATTTCGTCACGATAGCGGTTTACAAATTCTTTGGCACGGTTTCCATATCCCTGGGAGTAGTAAAGGTACTGCTTCATTCCGTTAAAAATCTTGTTGCCTATTGTCCCGTTAAAAAACGCCGACATGTCAAAACCCTTATATTCAAGGTTCACGGAAAAGCCGAAAATAACTTTTGGCAAGGGACTGCCCAACGGTTTTTTATCTTCGTTTGTCAGCACTCCGTCACCATTTATATCTTTATAGCGGGCGTCTCCGGGTACGGCCCTGGACTGTGCGTATGTAGTATCACCCGATTCGCTAACTGAAAAAGGCTGATTGATAATCACTGTTCTGCTGCCAATAACACGTGTAGGATCAGTTTCCCTGAATATCCCGTCCATTTCAAATCCGTAAAATTCGGAAACAGAACCCCCTATGCGTGTAAGGCAAACCGGAAGGACATTATGTACCCTTCCATCAACAATAGAATCCGATGCAAGGTCAAGAACTTTGTTTTTTGCAGTGGAAAAGTTAATATCAAAAGAACCCTTAAGATCTCCTTCCATTTTCTTTACAACCATTGTAAACTCAAATCCTTTATTCTGTATGCTTCCTATGTTAACTTCAGGCTCAGTCTCATCATCATCGTGCTCTGCTCCTTCGGAATATGAGCCGGTAATAGTTGGTACATTCATTAACATAAGCATTCCGTCATTAATCTTTTTAAAGTATTCAGCTGTCAGTGTCAGCCTGTTTCTGAAAAATCCGATATCCAGTCCGATGTTGGACATATTTACTGATTCCCAGTGGATCTCAGCGTTCGTAATCTGCACAGGTGCTGCACCTATTAACGATGCTTGATTATCAATAGGATACGTAAATGTTCCGGGAGTTCTTATCAGGCTGAGGTAAGGATAACCTGACCTCGCATTTGCCCCTGTCTGGCCATAACCGAACCTTATTTTTCCGAAGCTTATAATATCCTGGTTACTCATAAATTCTTCCTCAGTAAACTTCCAACCTACCGAGAATGATGGAAAAGTACCGAACCTGTTAGCGGGCCCAAAGTTACTTGATCCGTCATGGCGTATATTTGCTGTTAGCAAATACTTCTTTTTATAGTCATAGTTTAATCTGCCGAAGTATGCCATAGCTCTCTCCTCATAACCTGTACCTTCTATTATCTGTGCAGCGCTCTGTTTATTTATCGACAGGTCGAAATACAGCAATTCAGGCCTGTTACTCGGCATATCCACTCTTTCACCACCCAAATCATAACCCCACCACCTTCTTGCTTCCATACCTGCCATTAATGTTATATTATGATCCTGAACAATAGCAGTATTATATGTTAAGAATTGCTGTGCATTATATGATAATGATCTTGACATATTGCCCATAAGGTGGTTTACCGTTCGTGAATCTGTTGGCGATGCGTTATAAGTATCCTGGAATTCTTTCATGTCGGTGAATCCTAATTTTCCGTAAAATCTGCTCATAAAAGTCAAACCTTTTAGCAGGTCTATTTTCAATCCCAGATTTGCATCAAAATCATTGTAATGCACCACCCTGTCCTGCATATCCAGCTGTACCAGGGGGCTGGTGCCGCCAAACTGTGAAATTGACCAGTCACCGTTTTCATCATAAGCCGGAATATTTGGTGCCATCTGCAGGGTTGGCATTATTGGATTCTGGTAATATCCATGCCAGTACCATTCTTCAAAACCCTCAATAGCTGAACTAACATAACTTATCTTTTCGTCAAATGTAATGCGGTCAGTGAGTCTGTAATCTGAGTTTATACGCATGGTAAATCTGCGGTAATCGCTGGGTTTAATAATACCTTCCTGCGTACTGTAGCTTGAACTTATAAGAAAAGTAGATTTTTCAGTGCCTCCGTCAATGGCAATATTATAATTTTCAATTGATGCCTGACGGAATAGATAATCCTGCCAGTCGTATGTTTTAAGGGTATCGGGCATATATGTTATAGGTGTCGTATTGCGGTAGTCTATTTCCTCATTTACCTCCATCCACTCCTGTGAATTCATGAGGTCAACACGGCCAACACTTTCCTCAATTCCTTTGTAATAATTAAAGCTTGTCCTTATTTTACCCTGCCTGCCTGTTTTAGTTGTCAGTATGATAACCCCGTTACCACCTGAAGAACCATATATAGCAGCAGATGAGGCATCCTTGAGAACCTCTATTGACTCTATGTCGTTCGGATTTACTCCTTCCAGGCTACCAACAACTCCGTCAACAATGATCAGAGGATCAGTTCCGTTTATTGATGTAACACCACGGATCTGTATAGTCACGCCCTGACCAGGACGTCCTGTTTTAGGAATGATATGCACTCCTGCGGCTCTCCCCTGTAGAGCATGATCAATGCCCGTGACAGGTACTTCGGTGATTTTCTCACCACTGACAGACGATATTGAACCGGTAAGATCACTTTTCTGCTGAACACCGTATCCTGTGACAACAACTTCTTCAAGTCCGATGATATCTTCGATCAGGGATACGGAAATTTTTGTTTTATCACCAACCTGTATCTCTTCTGTAAGATATCCAATATAACTAAACTGGATAACATTGTTCTCAGAAGCAAGAATAGAATAATTACCATCACCATCTGTAACTGTTCCTGTGGTGGATCCTTTGATTAAAACAGTTACTCCGGGCAATGGCAAGTTTGTAGTTCCATCAGTAACAATTCCTGTGATTGTTTTGCCGTCCTGCTGTAATTCATATGTTTTAACAGCCCAAATATTAAAGGCTGTAAAAAGCAAAAACACATAAAGCATGCAAGCTCTTTTCGGGTTGAATTTAATTTTACATTTCATAACATACTTTAAAAAGGGTTACAAATATTAGTTTTACTGCCATGTTAATAATAAAGTTGAATATATCAGTACTAAGAGGAAATTGCTTTAATAAATATGGAAAATACTTATAAAAATGTTGCATTAATCATGAAGATTAAATGCATAATTGTTTATGCGCTTTAAATATAAAGAAGATACTGTTAAAGGACGAACAAATGTAGCGGGTGAGAGCCTTGTTTTTATAATTCAAAGTTAATTATCAAGGTATTCCGAAGGTGCCTTACCATAATATTCTTTGAAGCTTCTGGTAAAATATGACGGAGAAGTAAATCCTATCTCATATGCTATTTCAGATAAAGTGTACTCTTTTGATTCCATAAGTTTCAGGGCTTGTTTAAGACGTATAATCCTGATAAATTCAACAGCTGTTTTTCCTGTTAGTGCTTTAATCTTCCTGTAAAGCTGGCTTCTGCTGAAAT
>CAZFHF010000084.1:0-2582 GCA_964518655.1 uncultured Bacteroidales bacterium
TCCGGCCCCGGGAGCAGGCACTACAAAAATCATAAACTGTTATGTTACAGGTACTGTATCGGGCAACGCAGATTATACAGGAGGACTGACAGGAATAAATCATGGAAGAATACAAAAATGTTGCAGCTCGGGCAGTGTCTCCGGGAAAAACTATGTGGGCGGATTGAGTCCTTATAATGGGTACTGGGCGGAGTATAATACCCTGCATGGAGAAATAAGCGACTGCTATAGTACGTCCAGTGTTTCAGGAACATCCAAAGTCGGCGGGCTGGTTGGTGAAGCAGGATCATCCACCAGTATTAATAATTGTTATGCAATTGGAGAAGTCAGCGGGACAAATGCTGTTGGCGGACTCGTAGGCAGCGGCAGTCTTACAGTGCAACACTCTTTCTGGGATACTATAACCAGCGGCATAGCTGTAAGTCATGGTGGAACAGGCCTTTCAACTGATGAAATGCAGGACCCTGAAACATTTCAAAATGCGGAATGGGATATGATAAATACCTGGTTAATGCAAGGAAATCCTGGCTATCCTAAACTACTTTCCCTGATGGATATTCCTACAAAAATACCTTCTAATAATCCTCTCCTTCTGCCTTTAAAAATTGAATTGGAACAGAATTATCCTAATCCCTTTTCATCTGATACGAAAATAAAATACAATTTGCCAGCGCCAACCCATATAATTATTAGTATATATAATATTGAAGGCCGGAAAATTGCAACATTGGTTAATAAATATCATACAGCTGGCGAACATCAAATAAATCTTACTGCTGACGGATTATCAAACGGGATCTATTTCTACAGACTGGAGTCCGGCGGATTTTCAGAAATAAAAGAAATAGTCCTGACAAAGTAACAATTCAACAATTTAATCGGAACAAAAATCACTATCTTGCGTTGTTAAGTTTATATAAATAAATTAAGCAATTAGTATTATTTTTGTAAAATTATGAAGCGGTTATTATTGGCATATTTCTCACTTGTTATCTCTGCTGGATGCTTTTCGCAGACAGTAAAGTGGTATACTATTGAAGAAGCACTTGAGCTGAACAAAAAAGAACCGCGAAAGCTTATTGTTGATGTTTACACTGACTGGTGCGGGTGGTGCAAGGTTATGGAAAAAAATACTTACAATAATGAGATCATCGCCGAATATATAAATAAGAACTTTTATAATGTAAAATTAAATGCCGAGCAAAAGGAGGACATTAAATTCGGAGACAGGACATTTAAGTTTGTCCCACAGGGAAGCAGGGGATATCATGAGCTTGCAGCTGCCTTTCTGGACGGAAAGATGGGATACCCTTCAGTTGTTTTTTTCGACGAGAAAATCAGAAGATTGCACTATTTCCAGGGATATATCAGAGCAAAGCAGTTTGATGAAATCGTTAAATATATCGGTGGAGACCATTTCAAAAACGTTTCATGGGAAGAGTTTCTGGCAAGTTATGAATCCCAGATCACTGAATAGACTGTTTCCCGTTAACATGATACGGAACAATACTGCCATACTGAAATACAGGTATATTCGCTTCAGTAATTATTTTCCTGTCCAATATTAACCTGATATTTGCCAGATCCGGCAACCTGATCCAAAATGAATTCTCCCTGAAAGCAGTCTGGTTTAAATTATCAATATGTTGAACTCCTATACCCCTGTCGAGATCAGTAATCTCAATGATAACCGGTTTACCCTTTACATCGTTGGCGTTAATAAAACCTTCAGTTGCCGAGAACCGGAATAAGATCTCTTTTGATTCTTTCCTTGTATTATCAGGGATATAATATATCGTTTTTGTGAAGTTTTCTGTCAGCTTCTTACCTGTAAAAAGAGATAAATACTCATCTTCCAGCTTATCTAATTCTTCCACTGCAACAGCCAGGGCATCACCATCAGGCATATATTCATATTGACCTGACAGCAGTTTAAACCTTCTTTTCCTTACTTTGATTATAAAATTGGCAGCCTCTTCCGCCTTGTCCTTAAGTGACTTATTAACAAGCTGCTTGCTTAAAACCGGAATTTTAATATATATAGAATCCCTGAATACTTCCCTGTATGATGTATCGGTTCTTGTATCAATATTCCGCTTAACTGATAGATCGGTATAATGAATATTATTATCAATTTTGTCTTCCCTCTGATAAAAAATATGTTTCTTAAACAGCTTGTCCGGTAATAAAATCAGACTGTCGTCAGCGAGCCGGGATAGCATTTGATGCCGGGTTTTTGCCTTTTTCCGTGACACAGAAAAATAATAATCCGGATCCGCTTCATTATAAAATCCAATGTCAATATTTGATATATTCCATTCAGTAATGCTACTGTCAGGTACATTTTTTATACCCAGGTATTTCTCAGCATATTCATGAAAAGGGCCCGGAATTACCAATGTTTTGCCTGCCTCAATGGTCATATATAAAACAGTTTTCGGCAATGCATATATATCAGTGTTATTCTCCAGGGAACTCAGATCGTTAATGTTTGTAACATAAAACTTCTGTTGCGCCGTGCAGCAGGATAGAAGAAAAAATAATATTATATATAAGTGTTTCATATTCATTTTACTGCTTAT
>CAZFHF010000084.1:2592-10683 GCA_964518655.1 uncultured Bacteroidales bacterium
AGTCTTAAATAAGCCTTGCCAATATTATCGATAATATCCGAGGCTATCAAAGCATTCTCCCCTTTATCTTCAGCAGCAATATCTCCTGCCAGTGCATGTAAAAATACTCCGGTAAGTGCTGCAAATTTCGGTAAATAACCCTGGGAAAGCAAAGATAAAATAATTCCTGTTAATACATCACCGCTACCTGCAGTGGCCATTCCCGGATTTCCCGATGTATTGAAAAAACAACTTCCATCCGGTAATACAGTTGATGTATATGCCCCCTTAAGAACTATGATAAGCTTATATTTCTTTGCAAACTCAATCTGGGCTTTGATCCTTGAGTGAGTATCGTTATAAGTACCTGCCAGCCGTTCAAATTCTTTTGGGTGGGGTGTTAAAATGCTGTTTTCCGGTATAAGGGAAATCCATTCCTTATTGGCAGATAACATATTTAATGCATCAGCATCAATAACCAGAGGGCTGTCTGTTTTATCAAGCAGCGCCCTGATTGCCCTCTGTGAACTTTTTTGGCAGCCCAGTCCCGGTCCGATGCCTATTGCATTATATTTTGACAGATCAGGAATCTCAGTAAATATTTTATCCGAAGGATCAATACTTATAATTGTTTCCGGCACAGCTGTCTGCATGATCTCATAGCCAAGTGCAGGTATATGTGCTGTAACAAGTCCTATGCCGCTCCTCAGAGCTGCCTTTGCGCCAAGCATAGCAGCCCCCATCATACCGTAACTGCCTGATATGAGCAGTCCGTGCCCGTAAGTACCCTTGTGCGAAAATTTATCCCTCACCTTTAACCATCCCCCAACTTCATTTTCCGTTATATAATTCCAGGGTGTTTCAACGTTATCAATAAAATCAGGGTGAAGTCCGATAGGAAGAATATGCCACTCTCCGACATATGATTTATTCTCAGGGAAAAAAAATGACAGTTTGGGAAATTGAAAAGTCAGGGTGTGATCAGCTTTTACTATGCAATCTGCGTCATTTTTGCTGTTATCCTCTCCAAATAATCCCCCGGGAATATCTATTGAGATAACCTTTGAACCGTGATTATTTATGTGCTTTACAAGTGCTGCAGGTAAACCTGATAACGGCCTTGTAAGTCCCGAGCCGAAAAGGCCCTCAATTATTATGTCCTTATCATTCAATACGGGAAAATCATTTTCAGAATCTATCATTTCAGGCCTGACAATATTTTGTGATATTAGCCTTTCCCTGTTTATTTCAGAATCAGGAGATAGTTTATCAGTAATTTTCAATAGGTAAATATTAATGTTTATAAATCCTTCTTCAGCTAATAAACGTGTTACAGCCCAGCCGTCACCTCCGTTATTTCCGGGTCCCACAAATATTCTGAATAAGTCAGAAGGTTTATACCTGCTTATAAGCCACTTCACACAAGCCATAGCAGCACGTTCCATTAAATCAATCGAAGCTACAGGCTCATTTTTAATTGTGTAATTGTCAGCTTCCCTAATCTGATCTGATGTTAAGACTTTCATTTATTAACATTTACTTTAATAACGATCAGGATATATAAAACATATTACAAAAATATAAAGGAAATAAGGATTTATCATATAACAAAATTAACTTTAACTCATTTTACATAAAACATAAATGGAACAGTGATTATTATAGGCATCACACATATAAAATGGTAATTACAGGATTATTAAAATAAAATAAGCTGACGGCTTTGTTAATTAACAGGTAAGATTCAAAAATCTTTTTATATTTGCTGGATTATAAAATCGATTATTCACTAAAAATAAATAAAATGTTTAAAGGACATCCAAAAGGGTTATATATTGCTTTCCTTGCCAATATGGGTGAAAGGTTCGGTTTTTACACCATGTTTGCAATATTAACATTATTCCTGCAGGCAAAATATGGTTTTGATTCCGGCAGGGCCGGCCAGATCTATGGAGGTTTTCTTGCTTCGGTATATTTTCTTCCCCTGGTTGGCGGTATACTTGCTGATAAGGTTTGGGGTTATGGTAAAACTATTAGTATTGGCTTAATTACCTTGCTGATAGGTTATTTTCTCCTGGCAATACCAAGTACAAGAGGCGAGGCATTGTGGCTGTCTCTTACGGCCCTTGCGGTAATATCTTTGGGAACAGGACTATTTAAGGGAAACCTTCAGGCACTGGTTGGTAACATGTATGATGATCCCAAGTACAGTAAGTTCCGTGATGTTGCCTTTAACATTTTTTACATGGGCATAAATATAGGCGCAATGTTTGCTCCAACTGCAGCCCGTGCAGTATACAGCTATATTCTCAGAGGTGGCGGTTTTACTTATAATCCTGCAATTCCTGCACTGGCAAATAAATACCTTGATGCAACAATCTCCAGTGCGAATGTCCGGGAACTGCTTGTCCTGGCTAACAACCAGGTCCATGGTATTACTGAAGCCGGGCTTGCAGATTTCAGCTCTAATTACGTGGATACTCTAAGTAAGGCTTATCACTTTGGATTCGGTATAGCATGTTTATCACTTATTGTATCTATGATAATATTCTGGGGATTCAGGAAATATTACAAGCATATTGATCTGAGCGAAAAACAAAAGGCAGCAAGTGAAATTCATAAAGATAAGATTATTGCTATGTCCCCGGAACAGACAAGATCCAGATTAATAGCACTTGGACTTGTGTTCGGGGTGGTTATCTTTTTCTGGATGGCTTTCCACCAGAACGGATTTTTATTGACAATGTTTGCCCGTGACTACACACAAAAAATTGTATCACAGGGTGTTTATTTCTGGTTCGATCTATGGGGACTGCTTTCTATTGGCCTTGCTATTGGCGGCCTGATATTTCTCATAAGAAAATCCAGCAAAATCCCTGTAAGAATAATAAGCGGAACAATATTTCTCTTATTCGGCTTTCTTGCATACAGCAGGTTCCAGACCTATTCGGGCAGCAGTGAATTTTCTCCCGAAATGTTCCAGCATTTAAACCCGTTTTTTATAGTGGCTCTTACACCCATTATTGTAGGTATCTTTACATGGCTGAATAAAAAAGGCAAAGAACCTTCAGCGCCAAAGAAAATAGGTATTGGAATGGTTGTAACAGCATTAGGATTTATTATACTTGTGATCGCTTCACTTAAACTTATCGGATACAGTCCTAAAGAACTGGGCAGTATAAGAATACCTGATGAAAACCTGGCAGTGACCCCTTACTGGCTGATCAACACATATTTTACACTTACTATTGCAGAACTGTTCCTAAGTCCTATGGGAATATCATTTGTGTCAAAAGTCTCTCCTCCCAAGTATAAAGGTCTTATGCAGGGTGGATGGCTGGCGGCCTGCGGAGTAGGCAACTACCTTGTGGGACTCATGGGACTGGTGTGGCTGAACCTGCCTTTATGGGGCACCTGGCTCGTACTGGTATCATTCTGTTTAATATCAGCCACATTTATTTTCTCTGTACTTAAAAGGCTTGAAAAGGCTACACAGTAACCTGACTGGCAATCATAAAAACATTATTTCGGAGTGGATATTGCATATTTGCAGTATCCACTCATAATTATGCTATGAAAGGTAAGATGATGATAGTATAGATATAACTTAACATCTCGTGAACAGTTGCCTTAATGCCGGCAGACGATTTCCACCAGTTGCTCCGGTCGTATTTTGGATTATCTACCAGTATTATACCTGTATCAGTATTCCTGCCAAGTACCTTTTTATAAATCATCCAGGTCCTGCGTGTATGCGGACCGAGAGATATTATATTGACCGGGCAGTCTTTATAAACTGAAGCAGAATACCACTCTTTGAAAGCTTTTGCACATGAATAAGTCCTGCTTAATCCTGGTGAAACTATAGGTAATGCAACAATACTATCCCGGAAACCCATATATTTTAAAATAAATGCCGTGTATTCAGCTTTATTGCTGAACCGGGGACTGAATTCCTCATAATTATCAAGCCTGTTAATACTATAATAAGCTATTGCAGAACGCGAATCGATCCTGATATCTTCAAGAGCTATATAATCAACATACAAATTCCGGTCCCTCCAGTAAGTACATCCGTCATTATCAAACCTGATTCTTATCGTTCTGATCTCTTTCAGCTTTTTTTTGATATGAAAAACATACTCCCTTTTCTTTCTTTTTACATACGTATTGCCTGCTAATGAATCATTGATAATCAACTGAAAATGGGCATATTCTTTATCTGCCTTGCTTCCGAAAGCAGAAATTTTAACTGTATTTATCTCCTTATCGTCATTTTCAGCATACAGATCATTTAGATCAAATATCAGGGTGCCTGATGAATGGATTTTAAAATCACTGTCCAGATTGTCCCCCGTGGTTACCATTACTTTATAATCCCCGGAGTAATATATTTCAATAGCTTTTTTCAGGACATGCTCTGGTAACCAGCCCTCAACCACGAGAATACCGGCATCCGCAATTTTTTCCTTGAAAAGACATTGTGAGAAAAGAAAAACAGTAATTGAAGCAATAACGATAAAAAGAATTAATATCAGGTATCTTTTTTTAACTCCCGGCTTTTTTTTGTTCATATTACCTGAAAACTTAAGATTAACAAATTAGATTACTCACCAAAAATATTACATAGTTAATCAAAATATTTTTCATTGTATGAAATTTCTATGTAACATTGAATAGAAAAACTATTTCTGGCAAACTACTGATCAATTATTGATAAAAGCTGTTAAACTGTTTCATTTTTGCATAACAACTACTACCTGGCCTGTTTTTATTATTTATTTAATTATTATTTATATGCGAAGGTTGATTATCAGATTACTTATTGTATCTATTATTGTTGGTTTGAATATCAATCCCGGGTATTCTCAGTTATTGATCAATGAAATATTATCATCCAATATTACAGTAAGCCGGGACCCCCAGTTTTATAATTATGGTGACTGGATAGAGATTTATAATGCAGGGAGCAGCTCGGTGAACCTTTATAATTACCGGGTTACTGATGATATTAACTATCCGGATAAGTATATTATTGATTATTCAATCTATATCGGGGCTCATAGTTACAAAATAATCTGGGCTGATCAGGAAGATTATAACCTGCACACAAACTTCTCACTTGACAGCGACGGAGAATTCATTGCCCTTGTTAGTCCGGGTGGAACTATTGTTGATTCCATAACTTACAAAAAGCAGATCCCTGATGTCTCATACGGGAGATATCCTGATGGAAGCAGTAACTGGGTATATTTTGGTGAGCCAACGCAGGAAAGTTCTAACAGTTCACCCGGCCCGGCTGATCTTACCCAGGCTCCGGATGTTGGTTTTTCGGCAGCCCCGGGATTTTATTCTTCAAGCCAAAGCATTGAATTATCAACCTCATCGCCCTCAGCTGCTATCCATTATACGACTGACGGATCTGTACCTGATGAAAATTCAACAATATACAGCTCTCCGGTAGTTGTATCTTCAACAACAGTAATAAGGGCAAAATCTTACGAAAGCGGCTACCTGCCGGGAAAGATATGTGTAAGCACTTACTTCATAAATGAGTCATTTGATATCCCCGTTGTTTCTCTGTCTACCGACCCTGATAACTTCTTCAGCGGATCATACGGAATATTTGTTGAAGGATGGAACGGTGTTGTGGGATGGTGCCGTGAAGAACCCGCAAACTGGTTCAGGGACTGGGAAAGGCCAATAAATTTTGAATATTATGAACCGGATGGAGAACGTAAGATAAACCAGCTTGTCGGGGCAAAACTTGCGGGCAAATGCTCCCGCAACTGGCCTTCAAAATCAATAGCCCTGATCTCAAGGGAGAAATACGGTCAGAAAGGAATTTATTATAAGTTCTTCAATGATAAGGACAATACCTACTTCAAATCAATTGTGCTGAGAAATTCCGGAAACGACTTTGAAAAAACGATGCTGCGCGACGGATTTATGCAGAACCTGCTTATTGGCAGGATGGACATTGATTATCAGGAATACCAGCCTGCAGTAGTTTTCCTTAACGGGGAATACTGGGGTATTCTTAACCTGCGCGAGAAGATAAATGAACATTATGCTGAATCAAACTACGGCATAAACTCTGACAGTGTAAGTGTAATGGAAAAAAACCTGGTTTTATTGCACGGCACTGATGAACATTATTTAAATATGCTGGATTATATAAATTCTCATAACCTCGGTGTACAGGAGAATTTCGATTATGTCAGTACTCAGATGGATGTTAACGAATATATGGACTACTTTATTTTCAACATATTTATTAATAACGGGGACTGGCCCCAGAATAATATAAAATACTGGAGAGAGAACAATTCAACAGGCAGGTGGTGATGGATGCTCTTTGATACTGATGTGGGATTTGGCTGTTATCAGTCTTATGCGGGGATGACCGTATCATCTTATCTCTCATATGTTCACTGGTCGCGTGAAGTAATACGAGGATTAATGCAGAACCAGAATTATGAAAATGAGTTTGTCCAGAGGTTTGCTGCACATCTGAATACTACATTTAAGCCTGAGCGTGTGATAGGTATTCTTGACAGCATTTCAGGTATTATTAACAGTAAGATGCCCAGGCACATAGATAAGTGGGGCATGCCTTCAACATATGAAACACACTGGATCTGGCATATTGGTCAAATGGAGAATTATGCAATAGAAAGGATACCTAATGTGACAAACCAGTTGAAAAGTCATTTCGGCATCACAGGAACATATAATCTTGAAACCTCGGTATCCGGTACGAACACAGGAAGAATCAGACTATGCGAAGTTGATATCACCGGTGCAACAGAAGGGACATATTTCGACAATTACCCTGTAAGACTTGAAGCTGTCCCCAGGGAAGGATATAAATTCATTGAGTGGACAGGCGACATTAGCAACACATCAAATCCCGTGTCACTGACATTCTCCTCTGACGTGTTTATCCAGGCAAATTTCGGAGTAACCGACACACTCGATAATATCTTTATCAATGAATTTGCAGCCAGCAACACAGGATATACTGACGAGCATGGTGAAGTGGAAGACTGGATTGAAATTTATAATGGTAACGGCTTTGACGTTGATATCGGCGGTTTATATATAAGTGATTCCCTGAGGGATCCTGTTAAGTTTCAGATTCCTGCAGGAAATGCCGAATTAACAACTATTCCTTCTTACGGATATCTCATATTGTGGGCTGACGGACAACCTGAACAGGGAGAACTACATCTTAATTTCCGCCTTGGCAGCGGCGGAGAAGAACTATGCCTTGCCCAGAAGGTCGGTGAGACCACTGTTATTCTTGATTCGGTTTATTTTGACGACCAGTATATAAATACAACATACGGACGATACCCTGACAGCCATGAAAACTGGTGCTATTTAATCCCTACACCCGGAAGTTCAAACACAACTAACACCATTTCCGGAGTTGTAATTAACGAATTTTCGGCAGATAATGATAATATCATCTCTGATGAAAATGGAGAATATGACGACTGGATAGAGATATTTAATACAACAGGCGAGCCTGTAAATATCGGAGGCATGTTTGTAACTGACAGCCTTGCTGATCCGGTAAAGTACAGGATACCTGACACATACCCCGATTCAACGACAATACCTGCTTTCGGACATTTAGTCCTGTGGGCTGACAACCAGGAAGAACAGGGTATTTTACACCTTGGTTTCAGGCTGGGCAGAAACGGCGAACAAATAGGACTGGTAGATTTCCCGGGTTCTGGCTATATTGATTCATTGACTTATGATGAACAATATTCAAACGCATCAACAAGCAGGTATCCTGACGGTGGTGATACATGGATTTATCCGCCTCCTACACCGGGGAGCACCAATGCCCTGCCAGTAATTTCAGGTTTGTACATCAATGAATTCTCTGCAAGCAATACAAATATAATTACTGACGAGAACGGGGAATATGAGGATTGGATTGAAATATACAATTCATCAGCCTCTCCTGTTGATATAGGCGGACTTTTTATTACTGACAACTTTGCCAATCCGATGAAGTTCAGGATACCATCCACAGATCCCGATTCAACAACTTTACCTCCGCACGGGTATATGGTGCTCTGGGCCGACAACCAG
>CAZFHF010000085.1:0-10588 GCA_964518655.1 uncultured Bacteroidales bacterium
CTTCGGCACTCCTTTTTCCATTTTCCTTGAGGAATTCAAGTGTTTCCCGGGAAAATCCGGCAAATCCCATAAGAATACTTTTATATAATATTAAGGATATGTTGGTAATTTAAAAGTTTTTTAATAAAAATTTATAAATTTGCAGCTTCAAATTTCAGATTGGTATCAATAAATCTGTGTTAATGCAGGTCAATTGGATTCAATTTGCTGTTTAAAATCGATTGTAACTAAATAGGACGGGATGGAAAACAATATGAAGTGGATATTTGTATTACCTGTTGAAGGCTCATCTTTTCATGAACAACTGGTATCTTGTTTCAATAAATTAAACGGGTTTATAAAAGATCCGGATAACCATAATATCATTCATCAGTCATTTTTTATTAAATCAGAAACCAATAGTGAGTATACTGAAAAAAAGAAAGAGATCCTGGATTTAATCAGCGATTCTTTTGATAAAATTCCGTCAACAAGTATTATTGGGCAAATTCCGGATAATGGATATCTTATTACGGCAGAACTTATGGTTATAGTGAACAAACCCCCCGATATAGAAATAGAATACAGGCAAAATCAGGGAATATATTATACAAGAATAAGTTCCGAAAGCTATGATCAGATATTTGCCGGAGGAATTACTTCAGGCCGTATTGACAGGGATTTGCTTTTTCAGGCAAATGGGGCATTTGAACTGATGCAGAAAATACTTAATTCCGAATCAATGTCATTTTCACATATAGTGAGGCAATGGAATTATGTGGAAAACATTTTAAATGTTGAGCATGATAAGGATAAAGAAGTGCAGAACTATCAAATACTCAATGATATAAGGACAAAATATTACTCCCATGCTGATTTCAAAGACGGGTATCCAGCTGCTACGGGGATAGGAATGAACACAGGAGGAATAATACTTGAGCTTATTGCTATTAAACCAAAGAAAGATATACATATTGTTCCCCTCAAAAATCCCGTACAGACTGATGCATATAATTATTCACAGGATGTACTGATCGGCAATGCTTTGATGCAGGCAAATATAAAATCATCGCCAAAATTTGAAAGGGCAAAATTTATTTCTATAAATGATAAAAAGACAATATTTGTCTCGGGAACTGCGGCAATTCAGAATGAAAAAACCCTGGCAAAAAATGACATTAAAGAGCAGACAGAAATAACAATAAATAATATTTCAAATCTGATCTCAAGGGCAAACCTTAAGCAGGCAGGCATAGAGAATAATGTCGGGGATATAGGATTTTCATTTATCAGGGTCTATGTAAAGAATAAATCAGAGCTTGACACGGTTAAGGAAATATGCAATTCTTATTATGGGGATGTTCCTATAAATTACCTCGTGGCAGATATTTGCAGGGATAATTTACTTGTTGAAATTGAGGGGATAGTAGAACTGGAATAGCCGCCTGTTAATACTCCCTCTTTATCCTGGTTGCACCTGAAAGGGCATCAATATCAACTTCCGGATCAAAATCAGCTTTTACTATTTGACTATAAGCCACTTTAGTTAATTTATAAGAGTCAATATCTATCTTGTCTTTTATAAATACAGGCCTGTTGTAGTTATAGATAAAAGATTCATAAAATGCAGGGTCCTTTTGGGGCAGAAGGACAGGATTGTATACATTGCCTTCTTTATCTATGTAGCTAAAGTATACCCTTGCATTCAGACCGTCAATCCTTTTACTGCTGAATAAAAACCACCTGCTGTTTGAAGACCACGAATGAAAACTCTCCACATGATTACTGTTGATGCTCAGCTTTCTGTACTTTGATGTTTCAAGATCCATAAGATAAAGATCACTGCCTGGGTTATGAATATTGAAGTAACCGTAATCGGCCATACAAAAAAGCAGATATTTTCCGTCAGGAGATACTTCAGGATATGAAATACTCTTGCCGGTTTCTTTAGCGGTTAGAATAGTATCTACCTTACCCCAGGTCCCTTCATTAACATCATAGGATATCCTTAATAAGTCATATTGTACCAATGTATCGTTTAGTTTCATATCATATTCAGGTCCGCTGATATAATACAGGTATTTACCGTCGGGCGACCAGTTTGGGAGGTTTTCCATACGCTTGGTAGATACTTCAGGGCATGTGGTGATCATGTTTTTGTCTATATCATATAAAACAAGGTCAGAGGCACGGTCAAAAACTGTAAGGTTGGTACTTTTTTTTGCCGAATGAAATTTCTGGTTTATCTTATTGACTGAAAAAGCAATTATATTACCGTCCGGGTGCCATGAAGGATAAACACATGCCGACATTGTGAACGGAGTAGATGTGTTAAGCATGACTGCTTTGCCATTATTATATAATATTGTTCCGCTGGGCTTACTGCGCAAATGTAATAGCATTTTATCCGGATCATTCTTGCAGAAAGTATGGCAATTCATACAGTTCTTCTCAGTAGTACGGTTCAGCATGACAGGCGTTCTTGCATAATTCTCAATATTACGCTGATAGATACCCATCTCTTCCCAAAGAATATATCCGGGATTAATAAGCCTGA
Source organism: uncultured Bacteroidales bacterium (assembly GCA_964518655.1). Lineage (GTDB taxonomy): Bacteria > Bacteroidota > Bacteroidia > Bacteroidales > UBA10428. Next base: position 2,537 of record CAZFHF010000085.1, read on the forward strand.
AAACAATATAGCTGTCCATCGGGTCACAAGCTATGGTATTTTCGATAGATTTATATTTATGCCAGCCTTTGCCCTCCTTCTTTATAAATATATCTGTTAATACCTTATTGCCTTTATTGTTTTCAAGAAGATTTTTCCACTTTCTCTCAGGAATGATAATCTTATTTCGTTTTGCAAGGATATTTATTTTCCTTCCATTTTCTGAATGTATTGACACATAATATTTTTCTCCGGCATTGTTAATTATGAAGTTCAACGGTGCTATATTAGGGGGGATTGCAGTATTGACATACTCGGGAAATATATCCGGCACGGAATCAATTTCAGTGTATTCCCGTATTTTAATGTGCTTATGAAATATCAGAAATGCAATCCCTGCCAATACAATTATTGAGCTAATTACTATTGCGTATTTGTACTTTTTCATTTTTTACCCCTTTCCTTAAATTCTCTTTTCGTTGTAATTGGACTTACATAATGAACATAAAACCAGAATGTATTGCCGAAATTCCTGTATAGCTCAGTTCTGGCAGCCATCATGTTCCTGTTGTACTTTTTTAACAGCAAATTGTTGTATTCGATAAATTTTCTTGCTGTTTCTTTATCTATTGTATAACCATAAAGATTGACTTTTGTTGTATTTTGCATGACCATGAAAGTTAATATTGCCTCTTCAATATGCCGTGGGATTTTATCGTATTTTAAATCCGGCATATAATGCAGGTTCTGGATCACTTTGCCTATATCATGTTTTAACAGGGCGCATGCAATAAGATACTCAAACGCCATCTTATTCAAAGGATTTTCATTAACAAGATGCTGCAAATCCATTATTGGGTCGGTATTACTTGCAAAAAAGTCATGTTTGGGTGTAAAAGCTCTCTTTTCCCGGATTAAAGGATCTGAATCTGCTAAATCATGATTCTTAGTGTAAACCAGGTAACGGTCAGCCCATTTTTTATGAATCACAGATTTTGCCAGAATTTTCAGGAATTTCTCAGCAATTTTGTATTCTCCGAGGATAATATTTGTTAACGATATCCTTTTAAGGGTTGCAGGCGTAAATCCAAGTTCTGTTTGCGCTTCATATGCCCAGTGAAGGGATTCTCGGATAAATCCAAGCTCAAAATAAATATCACTGATAGGCATTAATAAGTTTCTGTCAAAATGCTTAGTGAGAAGCAGACCCTCTTCTCCCCAGTATTGCCTGTATTTAAATAAATTGCCTGTAAGGTTGCTTGTGTGATATAAAGCCCTGTTTAGCTGAAAAATTACCATACGTTCTTCAGGAGGCAGCTTCTCTCCTATCTTTATCACTGACTTCCAGTCTTTTCCTTCAGCAAAGTAGTTAATCTCAATCTTAGCTTTTTCAGTTCTGTCAAATGAAAGTTTTAAAGCAACCAATAATAAAATAACCGGCAGGGAAAGCTGAATTATTCTCATTGATATCACAGTACCGGTGCCGGAATTTTTTATCGTGAAATTATTCCGGTATCTTTCCGGAAGTATTATTGATAATACCAATATCACCGGGTAAAATAAAAAAAGTATATATAAGGAGGTTATAGGAGTATAGTGCCTTTCTGCTATAAAAATATCAAGAAAAACTTTCTTTATGTTCATGTAGGGATTGTACCTTCCAATTAAAAGAGGTATAAAGGCTGTAATAACAAAATAACAGACGATTACCACGATATATTTGGGGCATTTGTTTTTGATATCCAGAAGTATGGCAATAATAGCAAACAGGATCAGTGAATTTCCACCGAAGAACAAAGTAAGCAAAGCAGAAATTATAATGAACAGGAGGATCTTCAAATAGTATGGCACCCAAATCAAATATTTGTACAAAACAGCAGCGTACAAGGCTGTTATGATGATGATGTCAGGCTTCAGTGTGTGATTATACCGGCTATGTGAATGAACAAGTAAAAGTAACGGAAGAAACTGCAGAATAAAGACATAGTCACCGGAGAAAAAGGCTTTTAAAATCCTGTTGGTAGCCAATACTACCAGGCATAACAATATTGTTATAATAAATGATCCTGCAAAGGGATAATAAAAGAACTGCGAAAAGAATAATGAGATGTATTCTCCAAAACCACCTGGATATACCAAATGATCATGAAGAAAATAACGGTCAAACAGAAACAGCGGCTGCTGCTTAAAATCAACTAATTTAGGATCAATCCATTTCCGGAAATAGATAACCAGAGTAAGAATTATTATGCAATGGACTGCAATTTTAAGATTCCTGTATGTTTTATCATTCATAGCAGTTGATTCTGTTATTATTTGTTAAAATAAACGGAAACAAACATATAATTTTTTTTTGTTCGAAAAAAGATTTTAATTTATAATTGTTAAAGGCTGAAAATAGCAAAGGTAGTATTATTTATGCCTTGGTTGTTGAAAAAAAAGAGTTAAATTATCCGATCTTTCGCAGACTTTAAGGTAAAATATCCAAGTTATTGCTAATTTTCGGACGATATATTAATTAGTTTTTAATCTGCATGGTTCCATCAGGTAAAAATTTTACTGAAATAAAATAGGAGGCGTCGGTTTTAATTGAATAAAAGCACAGATAATAGAAGTAAAAATACTTTGTGGAGCTTTCCCTGGGGATACCGCGAAAGCTTTATTATAGCCGTAGGATTGGCAGTAACAGGATTATTTATGCAATCCGTTATAGGTACAGAAACGTTTATTCATCTCGGATGGCCGTATAACCTGATCACAGGACTTGCATATACAGGATTACTGCTGATTATACATAGTGCTTTCAGGAATCATCCGCTTGTTCAATGGCTCTCCAGCATCCCTGCATCCATAAGTGCAATATCTGTTTTTAGTTTTATGGCAATACTTTTGGGATTATTTCCACAAAAAGGGGGTAATACAATAGTAATTCTCAGGAATCTAAACCTTTCAAAATTAAACCAAAGCTACCCGTTTTTACTATCACAGATTTATTTTGTTACTATTCTCGGATTTGTCATACTCCGGAAAGCCTTTCCCTTAAAAGGCAGGAATATAGGATTCCTGCTGAATCATACAGGATTATGGCTGATATTATTTGCTGCACTGATTGGCTCAGGCGACTTAAAACGTTTAATAGTAAACCTTTATGAAGATGAGGATTATATAAATATGGCAGCAGATATGCAATTTAAACAGTACAAATTTCCTTTTTCACTTAAATTAATTGATTTTAATATTGAAGAATACAGTCCTAAACTGGTAATTTTTGATAATGAGACCCATCAGAAAATTACAGGAAAGAAGAAATATAACGGGGAGATTAAAAATGATTTGGAAATTAGTATGCTTAACTGGAATATTACTGTTAAATACTTTATTCCGGGTTCAGTTCCTGCAGGAAATACTTATGTGTCTTCAGAACGTGAAGGATCATCTCCGGCAGCCTTAATTTACGCTGTTAACAATAATACAAAAGATAGTGTTTCAGGATGGATAACATGCGGGAGTTATAAAATTACTCCGCAGTTTCTGCAGCTGGATGAAAGATGCTCTCTTGCAATGACAATTCCGGAACCCAGGAAATATAACTCTTTGATCGATGTATATTACGGTAACGAAATTCATGATACTATAAGCCTTGTAGTAAATAAACCTGTTAACATTAAGGGCTGGATACTATATCAGGTGGGTTATAACAACCGGATGGGGAAATGGTCTGATTTAAGTATTATAGAGCTTGTAAGAGATCCCTGGCTGCCTGTTGTATACGCAGGGATATTTATATTGCTCGCAGGAGCAATATATTTGTTCTGGCGGGGCAAAGAAATAAAAGATTAAGATTATGATATGGGTTAATTTTCCATTGTTTGGATTAATTGCTTTAGCCTTATGGTTATCGGGAATATTGATTGTTTATATATTCCCGGGCAGAAAATTATCAGGGAGCCTGCTTATGAGTGCAGGAACCATTGTAATGACAACATTTCTGGTTATTCTGTGGATCCAGCTTGAACGTCCTCCTTTAAGAACTCTTGGTGAAACCAGGTTGTGGTATTCCGTTTTTTTATCAGCTATAGGAATAATTACATATCTGAGATGGAAATATAAATGGTTTGTAGCATTCAGCATATTGATGGCAATGATGTTTTTAATGATAAACTTCCTGAATCCTGAGGCATATGATAAAACACTGATGCCTGCTCTGCAAAGTCCCTGGTTTATTCCGCATGTCATTGTATATATTCTTTCATATGCTTTGCTGGCAGGCTCTTCTATTATTGCAGTAAAAGGCCTTTATCAGTATTACAGTAAAAGCCTTTATGATTCTTCCATGAAGCTTGCTGACAATTTTGTTTACCTGGGATTTTCGTTTCTTACCCTTGGACTTATTTTCGGGGCATTATGGGCAAAAGAGGCCTGGGGGCATTACTGGACATGGGACCCAAAAGAAACATGGGCGCTGATAACATGGATGGCATATCTTATATACATGCATACCAGGAAGTACCAGCCTAAAAATGTTGCGGCTTCTCTGTGGGCATTAAGTCTGGCATTTATAATACTAATGGTATGCTGGTTTGGAATTAACTATCTGCCGTCAGCTCAGGATAGCATACACAATTATTAATCCGGGATACTATCCTGAGAGAAAATCGCTCCGGGATATTATCCTGAGAGAAAATCGCTCCGGGATATTATCCCTAATGAAACTTGTATATTGTTGTCTGCGAATATTTTTCCCCCGGGGACAAGATAGTAGAAGGGAACTGAGATTTATTGGGAGAATCGGGATAATGCTGTGCTTCAAGGCAGAAGCCATAATGTTTCATGATTGCTTTACCTTCGGCATTAGTCAGACTGCCATCAAGAAAATTACCTGAATAGAACTGAAGGCCGGGTTCAGTGGTGAATACTTCCATAGACCTTCCGGTCGAAGGTTCAAATACTTTTGCTGCCAAAGTCAGATCATAGCCCTCTTTTTTGTTAAGTACATAGTTGTGATCATATCCATTATCCAGCCGGGTTATATTTTCGCCAATTTTACGTGAATTTCTGAAATCAAGCGGTGTATCCGCAACATTAATAATTTCTCCTGTTGGTATTAATGTATCATCTGCGATAGTATATTTATCAGCATTAAGATATAATTCATGATCCAGAATATCACTTTTTATACCATTAAGATTGAAGTAACTATGATGTGTAAGATTCACAGGGCAGGGCTTATCAATTACAGCTTCATATTCAATTTTTAGTTCATTCCGGTTGGTTAATGAATAAACAACGGTGACATCCAGATTCCCCGGATATCCTTCTTCCATGTCAGGGCTGTTATAATGCAGGGTTAAGACTGAGGAGCCGTTGGTTATATTTACCCTGGAATCCCAGACAACTTTATCAAAGCCAGTTATACCACCATGAAGATGGTTCGGCCCATTATTTTTTGCTAAATTGTATTCTTTACCGGCAACCGAAAATTTACCATTTGCTATCCTGTTTCCATACCTGCCGACAATAGCGCCGAGATAAGGGCAGACTGCCAGGTATTCATCTGAAGAATATTTAAGCGGATTATCAAATCCAAGGACAATATTCCCGAAATTACCTGATTTGTCAGGGACAGACAAGTAAGTTATTATTCCCCCGTAATTTGTTATTCTAACAGTTATACCGTTATTATTTTGCAGACTAAACAGATAAACTTCCTTATTATCCTTAGTTTTACCGGAAAGTTCTTTTTTAATGTTCATAGGATATGAATTATAATTTATTATTATGGGCCAAAATTATAAAAACAATTCATATTTTAAAAAATGACAAATTAATGTTATTATTGATGATAAAACTTTAAAAGATAATTATTAATATGATCAATTTTGATTTATCTGAACATCCTCACAGAAGGCATAATCCGTTAACAGGAGAGTGGGTCCTGGTTTCACCTCACAGGGCAAAAAGGCCGTGGCAGGGTCAAAAGGAAACGATACAGGAAAACATACTGCCGGAATATGATCCGGAATGTTATCTGTGTCCCGGCAACGTGAGGGCAGGAGGGGTAAAAAATCCTGATTATAAAGAGACATTTGTGTTTGTAAACGATTTTAGTGCCTTAAAATCCGATATTCCCAGGGGGCAATACCAGGATGATGATATATTTAATGCTGAAAGCGAACAGGGGCTATGCAAGGTTGTCTGTTTTTCACCGAGGCATGATCTTTCACTTCCTGAGCTGGATTTGCCGGCATTAAAAAAAGTGATTGATATCTGGCAAAAAGAATATATTAATATTGGAAGGCTGGATAATATTAATTATGTGCAGATTTTTGAAAATAAAGGAAGTGTCATGGGATGCAGCAATCCTCATCCCCACGGTCAGATATGGGCACAGGAATCAATACCTGTAGAGCCTTCAAGGGAATGTTTTCATCAGAAAAAGTATTATGAAAAGAAGGGGAAAAGCTTACTTTCAGTATATCTTGAAAAGGAGCAGGAAAAGGAGGAAAGAATGTTAATTGAGAATAAGGATTTTGTTGTTGTCTGCCCTTTTTGGGGAGTATGGCCGTTTGAGACCATGATCATCAGCAAAAGGCATATCCAGAACATAAGTTTAATGTCAGAGGAAGAAAAACTGTCATTTGCTGAGATACTTAAGAAACTAACAACCATGTATGATAATCTGTTTGAAGTATCCTTTCCATACTCTGCAGGATTGCATCAGAGTCCGACAGACGGCAAGGATCATCCTGAATGGCATTTTCATATGCATTTTTATCCTCCGCTGCTCAGGTCAGCAACTGTAAAAAAGTTTATGGTGGGATATGAAATGCTTGGTAATCCCCAGAGGGATATAACTCCTGAAATAAGTGCGCAAAGGTTAAGGGATCTCCCGCATATTCATTATAAAAATGCAGGAAAATGATTTTTATTCCTGCCATACGGATCCGGACTCATGACAGAGCAGGCAAAGCTCTCTATTGTATAGGTTCAGCAGGCATACCTGATATTCATATAGTGTAATGAAACTATAACTTAGGCTTTTTCAGCTTTTTTGAGAAAGCCAGCATTAGAATACCAAAAACCAGCATAAACAAGCCGGCCCAGAGATTAATATTGATATTTGATGATTTGCTGTAAAGTTCAGCATTTGCAGAAGTTATTGCTCCATGAATAGTTAAAATAACTCCAAGTATAGTGAACATCAATCCTATTGGAAGTTTAATATCTACACCCATGATTTATATATTTTTTTACCAGAATATTATACTTAATACAACAGCTACGGCGCCCACCAAAATAGCCAGTGCAATATTGCTCTGATACCATTTTACTCCTTCTTCTTTGTATTTTGGTGTGAGCGAATAGACAAGGCCCTTAAGATCGCTATCCGACTTGGTACGTTTTGTGGTCAGCGAGACAATAATAGTAAGTACAAAACATACAACAAATGCCCATATAGCTGTCCAGAATGATAAAGCCATTTCGCTGGGATATTCGCTTAATACGGTTATCCAGCCGCCCTTTATTCCAACAGCTTCACCGGTAGTGAGCGTCAGTCCGTGATGGATTGCTGCTGCTGCTATACCTCCGATCAATCCATAAAATGCACCGTGACCGGTCGAACGTTTCCAGAACATACCAAGCAGGAATGTAGCAAATAATGGTGCATTAACAAATGCAAACACCAGCTGGATGAAATCCATTATGTTATCAAACTGTGCTGCAAGATAGGCCGTACCTATACTTATCAGAACGCCAAATACTGTAGCAAACTGTCCTACTTTCAGATAATGCGAATCAGGCTTATCAGGATTAATATAGCTTTGATAAATATCGTATGTCCATACTGTATTGAATGCCGTGACATTTCCTGCCATACCTGACATAAATGATGCCATAAGGGCTGTGATTCCGAGTCCAAGTATCCCTGTAGGGAAGTAATGCCCAAGCATCATGGGAATGACGGAATTAAAATCAGCGGAACCGTTTTTTTGCAGTAATGAAAACCCGCTGTCAGGATCATTTAACAATACCAAAGCAACCATTCCCGGCAAAATAACAATATCAGGAAGG